>NZ_JBHNPP010000031.1:0-52364 GCF_042436695.1 Flavobacterium sp. HJSW_4 | reverse complement strand
GATTTGAAACTCCTTTAAAAAACAAGAACCTCCAAAATCAAATTGAATTTGGAGGTTTTTTATTTTACTTTTTAAAGTTCTTAATTCCGCTTTGAAGCCAACCGTAATACTCCTCAATATTCGGATTATAAGCAGATGATTCTGTCAAGTTAGCACTATTATGATCGACAATTACATAAAACGGCTGTGCATTTGCTTTGTAGGTTTTAATCTGTAAATCGCTCCATTTGTTTCCAATGGTTTTAATCTTTTTTCCAGTGGTTTCAGAAACATATTGTTCGTTTTCTGGGAGTTCCTTTTTATCGTCTACGTAAAGCGAAATCAAAACCACATCATTATTTAAAACGCCTAAAACTTTCGGATCTGACCAAACCAATTCTTCCATTTTTCTGCAGTTTACGCAAGCATATCCTGTAAAGTCTAATAAAACTGGTTTCCCAACTTTTTTCGCATATTCCATTCCTTTATTATAATCATGGAAAGTGATAATATTTTGCGGACCATACTCTGCTCCTTCTGGTAAAGAACCAGTTATTTTTAACTCGGAATTACCTGAAACACCAAGTCCATTTGGAGATTCGCTATATTGCATCGGAGGAGGAAATCCGCTGATTAATTTTAACGGCGCACCCCAAAGTCCGGGAATCAAATAAATCGTAAAACTTAAAACGATTAATCCGAAACCTAATCTTCCAACCGAAATATGATTTAAAGGAGAATCATGCGGCAACGTAATTTTTCCGAATAAATAAAAAGCCAGCATTCCGAAAACGGCAATCCAAATCGCAAGGAAAACTTCTCTTTCTAACCAATGCAATTGTAAAACTAAATCGGCATTGGATAAAAATTTGAAAGCCAAAGCCAATTCTAAAAATCCTAAAACAACTTTAACCGTATTCAGCCATCCGCCCGATTTTGGCAATGCGTTTAACCAACCTGGAAAAGCAGCAAATAAGGAAAACGGCAATGCAATGGCAATCGAAAACCCTAACATTCCAACGATTGGCGCGATTCCGCCTTTTGAAGCCGCTTCAACCAATAAAGTCCCTACGATTGGGCCTGTACATGAAAATGATACAATCGCTAAAGCCAAAGCCATAAAGAAAATCCCGATCAGCCCTCCTCTATCGGCTTGCGAATCTACTTTGTTAGCTAACGAACTTGGTAATACAATTTCGAAAGCGCCTAAAAATGAACAAGCAAAAACGACCAATAAAATAAAGAAAATCAAGTTAAACCAAACGTTAGTTGAAAGTGCATTCAATGAATCTGCACCAAAAACGGCTGTTACAATTGAACCTAATAAAACATAAATAATTACGATTGAAATTCCGTAAATCATGGCATTTCTGATTCCCGCTGCTTTGCTTTTACTCTGTTTTGTAAAAAAACTTACCGTCATCGGAATCATTGGAAAAACGCAAGGTGTCAACAATGCTGCAAATCCTGATAAAAAAGCTAAAATAAAAATCGTTAGTAATCCTCGTGATTCCGTTTTCTTTGGTGAAGTTGCAATTTCTTGTTTTGATTTTTTTTCTTCAATCTGAGAAACAGATTTTTCTTCCGTTATTACAGAATCCTTTTTCACGATTGCAGTTTCTTCGGCGGAAGCCAATTTCTTTTCAGTCGGAATTTTAAAAGTCAATTCTTCTGTAGACGGCGGTAAACAGTTGCTGTCGTCGCAAACCATAAAATCTACTTCTGCAGAAATATTGGAAATATCGTCTGAAATGAATTTGATTTTTTGTGTAAAAAGTGCTTTATCTTCGAAATATTTAATTTTCATATCGAAGATTTTATCAACCGTTTCGTGTCCTTTGTCTTCGGTCGTTTTTCCGATTAATTCGAATTTTTTCGGCTGATTTTTAAAAGTGAAAGCCGTTGGTGAAGGTCCGCCTTCTTCGATATATTGTCCGTACAAATGCCAGCCAGATTGTATTACGGCTTTTGCTTTTAAAACATATTCTTTATCTGAAATTTTCTCAACAGTTGTCGTCCATTTTACCGGATTGTACATTTGTCCGAACATGGAAAACGAGATCAATAACAGGAATGTAATTATGGTATTTCTCATTGTTTTTGGATTAAATTTTTGAAAAAAAAGAGCTGTCGGCAAAACAGCTCTTTTGGTCTTTCACAGAAAATGGCTTACTAATTCAGATTCTAAAATGAAATAATGAAAGACGACTATTAAAATTGAGTTTTCAGTCGCAGTCGCAGTCGCAGTAGCAAACTTGTCAAAGTTTGAAACTTTGACAAAGTTGAAGTTTCAAAACTGAAAACTGTGACTGAGACTGAAAACTAAAAACTATTTCTCAAGCGAACCAGATTTGATAATGATCATTTTATCCAGCTGAATGTATTTCTTAATCGCATCGTTTACCTGCTGTAAAGTTGCTTTGTCAATATCTTTTGGATACTGATCGATGTAACTTGGTTCTAAACCTCTTTCGATAAAACTTAAAATCGTTCTCGCCATTCCGCTTGTCGTTGACATTCCCACTTTAAAACTTCCGATTAAGTTCGTTTTCTTATTTTCTAATTCTTCAGCTGTGATTCCATTTTTTACCCATTTGTCAACCTGAACCATTGTTGCATCCAAACCTTTTTGAAACAAATTCGGATTGAAAGAAGCGTTTACAAACCAATAACCTCCCGTTTCGATATTTCCTCCTAAACCAGAAGAAATGTTATATGTTAAACCGTCATTATCACGAACAGTTTGCATTAAACGTCCTGCGAAACCTGCACCTAAAGTGTAGTTTCCAATGTAGAATGGAATATAATCGGCATCGGCTCTTTTTAAACCTGTAAATTGTCCGATATACAATTCTGCACTTGGTTTTTCAGGAATAATTACTACTTCTGTTTTTGCTGCAGCTTTTGTAGCTTCTTCAAATTTTAATTTTTCAGTTACTCCGCCATTCCAATTTTTGAATGATTTTTTTAATGAAGCGTTTAAGTTTGCTCCATCAGTATCACCCACAATTACTAAACGCATTGAAGCTGTTCCGAAATATTTTTTGTGGAAAGCTTTTACTTCATCCAAAGTTGCATTTTTGATGTTCGCAATATTGTCTTCCACACTTAAGCTGTAATTTGGATTTCCTTTTGGATAAATTGCCTGAGATAAAGCAATGCTTCCTCTTTCGCCTGGATCATTCAAATCTTGCTGTGTATTTCCAATAAACTGTTGTTTAAGATTTTCGAATTCTTTCGCATCAAACAACGGATTTCTTAATTCTTCTGCCAATAAAGTAATTACTTGATCTAGGTCTTTTTTCAAACATTTAAATCCGATATTGATTTTAAAAGTCGAAGCATTTACATTTAATGTAACTCCTAATTTTTGCAATTTTTCTGAGAATTTAAACTTGTCATTTAATGTCGTTCCTTTTGACAACATTGACGCTGTTAAAGCTGGAATTACATCATTTTTAGTTTCGCTTGAATAATTTCCTAACGAAATACTTGCTGCAACCGTAACAAAATCTTTTGCTGAGGTTTTTACCGAAACTACATCAATTCCAGATACTTTTTCTCTTTTAAAAGCTGAAGCCGATTTCTCGATTAAAGTTTCTGCAGCAGCAATTTCTTCTTTTAAATTATTTGTTGAAAATGAAGCAGATGCCGTTTCTTCATGAATATGTCCTTCTTCTGAATGTCTGTAATAAAACGGACCATTTTCTGGCATATAATTATTCGCTTTCGCTGAATCATTATTCTGGTTTCCAGATTGTTTCGGAATAAAATATCCTGTTGTGCTTTGATCTTCAACCAAATATTTATTTGCAACGCGTAAAACATCAGCCGGAGTTACTTTTTTCAATCGGTCAACTCCTGTAATATAATCTGTCCAGTCGCCAGCAGCGATAGATTCGTTTAATTGTGAAGCAATTACGCCAGAACCATCACGAGCCAAAATAGTCTGCGCACTAATTTTTGCCACAACTCTATTTACTTCATCCTGAGTTACACCTTCTTTCTGAATTTTAGCTACAACTTCACTGATTTTAGCATCAATATCTTCATGCTTTGAAGTCGTTGGAAAACCAACACCAATCGTGAAAAGTCCAACTTCTTTAAAATTGCTTGCTTCGGCATACGAGTAAATTCCTAAACGCGTATCAACGAAAGTTTTGTTTAAAATCGCTGAAGGGCCAACACCTATAATTTGAGCCAAAATATTCAACGCTGGAAGATCTTCATGCAGAGCTCCTGGAATTTTATACGCTTTGCTTACAACGCCCAATTCGCCAGGTTTTTTTACTGTAATTTTACGCGCTCCATATTGCTGAGGTTCTTCCGTATAAGGCTGAGGCATTACGTTTGGCGCTTTTGTAATTTTCCCGAAATACTTTTCGATCAATTCAAAAACATTCTCTTTTTTGAAATCTCCAATAATGGTTAAAGTCGCATTATCTGGCCAATAATACGTATTGTAGAAATTTTTCAATACTTCAATCGGCGCTTTTTCGATATCTGATTTCCATCCAATTGTCGAGTGATGATATGGATGTGCAATGTACGCCGCAGCCCAAATTTCTTTATCTAATAAACTATTCGGATTGTTTTCTCCTCGCTCAAATTCGTTGCGCACCACCGTCATTTCTGCTTCTTTATCTTCTTTTAATAATAAAGAATTACGCATTCTGTCGGCTTCAATTTGAATGGCCAATTCGATTTTATCACTCGGAAGCGTTTCAAAATAATTCGTACGATCGTACCAAGTTGTCGCATTTAATTGTGCTCCAGTATTTTGCAAAACATCAGTAATCGTGTTTCCGTTTTTCTTGTTGAAACTTGGAGTTCCTTTAAACATTAAATGTTCTAAAAGGTGCGTCGAACCCGTGTTTCCTAAAACTTCGTGTTTAGAACCCACGCGATATACAATTTGTACCGTTGCAACTGGCGAAGCATTGTCTTGCAAAAGCAAAACATTCATTCCGTTTGGCTGATATAAATATTCTTCAATTCCGCCTAGTTCTTTTATTTTCTTAAAATTTACAGATTTACCCTGCGCTGACATAAGCGCGCAGAAAGCTAATGAGCAATAGCCCAGAAAGATGTATTTTTTCATTTTTTGAGAGATTTTTTTTTAGTCGCAGTCGCAGTATTCAGTCTCAGTTTAACTGGAAACTGAGACTGTGACTGAGAACTGATTTATGATTTGCTGAAAATTTCTTTTAATTTAGATTGCAATTCAGCTTCTCTAAGGTTTTTAGCTACGATTTTTCCGTCAGGTCCAATTAAGTAGTTCGTTGGAACCATTTTTACTCCGTATAAAACTGCAGCTTCATTTTGCCAACCTTTTAAATCAGAAACATGTGTCCAAGTTAGACCGTCTTTTTCGATTGCTTTTTCCCAAAGTTTCTTTTTATCGTCTAATGAAACTCCCAAAACATCAAATCCTTTGTCGTGATACGTTTTGTAAGCTACAACTACGTTCGGATTTTCTTTTCGGCATGGACCACACCAAGAAGCCCAGAAATCTACTAAAACATATTTTCCTTTATAGTCTGATAATTTCACTACTTTTCCGTTGATATCCGTTTGAGAAAAGTCCAATGCTGGAGCGCCAATTGCTGTTTTGTCATTCAGGTCAATTGTTGTTTTTAATTTTTTTCCGTAAAATGATTTTTGAATTTCTGGAGATAAAATTCCATAATATTCTTTTACTTTTTCTGGAGTTCCGTAAGACACAATTCTGTCTTCAATTACTAAAGCTCCTCCCAAATTGTCTTTGTTCTTTTTGATGAATTTGTCTGTCAAATCATCCGCGAAAGCGCCAAGATCTTTCCATTTTTTATCCATCATCGTTTGCTGTTCTGGAGTTAATTTTACTTTTCCTCCTTGTGTCAATGAATCTGATAATTTGTAAATTGGACCTGCGATTTCTTGTATTTTTTTGAATTCGTTATCGTAATATGATTTGTAGAATCCGTTTTGTGTAGCGCCCGTTACTTTCGCTTTAAAAACAGAATCTTTTTTTGCTTCGATTGCAATATCTTCATTGTCTAAAAGAAAATATGCTCCATATTCTTGTCCTTTAATTTTAACGGTATGAAATAGAGGTTCTCCTGTTTTTCCAGTAAAAGTAAATGCACCTTCTTTTACCTCAGCAGAATCGATTATTTTTTTATCTCCTTTTTCGTCTGCATATTCTAAATAAACGATTCCTTTATCTAATCCTGCAATTTTCCCGTTAATTGTATATCCTTCTTTCTTCGCGCAAGAAGTAAATGCCGTCGCCATTGTTAATGCGAATAGGCTAGATTTTAAAATTGTACTTTTCATGTTATATTTTTTTGTTTGTTATATTTTTTTTAGTTTTCAGTCTCAGTCGCGGTTTACAGTTTTTGCAGCGACTGAGACTGAGACTGAAAACTGCGACTTAATAATTTGCGATGTTTTTTTTAGTTTGCAGTCACAGTTTACAGTTTTCACTGAGACTGAGACTGAAAACCGAGACTAAAAACTTAAGATTTCATAAGTTCTTTCAACTTAGCTTCCAATTCTGCACCTCTCAGGTTTTCTCCGATAATTACACCTTTACCGTCTACTAAATAAGTCGCAGGAATTGCTTTTACGTTAAATGATTTACTCACTTTATCGTCGTCTAGCAGATTGTGCCATTGCATATTTTCTTGTCCAAGTGCTTTCTGCCAAGCTTTTTCGTCTTTATCAATTGATACGCTTAAAATTTCGAATCCTTTTGGAGCATATTCTGCGTAGGCTGTTTTTAAGTTCGGAATTTCTTTTCGGCATGGACCGCACCAAGAAGCCCAAAAATCTACCAAAATGTATTTTTTTCCTGATACGATATCTTTTGCATTAAACATTTTTCCGTCTTTATCTTTTAATCCGAAATTAGCAATGCTTGTTCCTACTAAAGATTTCGGATTCAAATCTTTATCTACAATCTGACCGTAGTAGCTTTTCTTCGCAGCTTCAGAAAACTGCTCGTAAATTGGCTTTTGCTCTGGAGTAAAATAACTGTATGAAGTCATCATAAAAAATGGTCCCCACCAATTGGTTTTATGTTTTTCGATCAAGTTTTTCGACAATAATTCTACTTTCGTGAAAAATGCTTTTTCGTCAGCTTCAAATTTTTTCCATTGTGCTGTATTATAAACAGAATCTAATAATTTCTTGTTATTTTCTTTTTTCGCTTTTCCAGCTAAATTACTAAGTTCATTTATTCCAACATGATACGCTGTATAATCAGCTTCTAATTCTTGTTTAAAAGCCGTTTCTTTCGCATAATAATCATGTGATTTTGAACCTTTAATTGTTACATCTTTAAAACTAATCCATTCTCCTTCTTGATCTGAAACTTTACCAGTCGCTGCAATTTGTATTTTTGAATTTTCGACCATTACAGAAATATTTCCTTTGCTTTTACCAAAGACAACATAGAAAAAACGAGGTTCTTTTAATTTTCCTGTGAAAGTAAATTTCCCGTCTTTTAATGCCGTTTCAGCAACTGGAAGTTCAGATGAATGCGTTGCGCCCGGAACCAATTTTACAGCTGTTCCGTCGGATAAACCAGTGATGTTCCCTTCAATTGTATAAGAAGTTGCAACTGCTGAGGTTGCTTTTTTCTTTTGTGCCTGAATGTTGATGGAAACCATAAACAAACAAAGACAGAATCCTAAAATTTTGTTTTGAATTGCTTTCATTTTTTGATTGATATTTTAGAAAAAGCTTCCCTTTCGGGGAAATCTAATCGGGAAGCTTTTAGATTATTATTTGTCTACGTTTTGTGTAATTGTACCGTTTCCTGGATTTTGCGTTGCTCCTTGTGGGAAAGGCGATGTCCATAAATGAGAATCTGAAGATAATGTGTACGTCGTTCCATTTACAACTTTGCTAAAACTAACTTTATAAACTCCTTCTGCGTTTAAACGTCTTGCATCTGCATACGGAATAAGAGTCTGTACAGATTCGTTATTTTTTGTTCTGAAAATAGCATTCAAAGCAGTTGTTTTATCTGTAGTTGCAATATCTTGATACGATGCTGGAAGAATACGTGTTTTACGAATGGCGTTCAAAATTGCTAATGCTTCACTAATTTTATTATCACGTGCCAAACACTCCGCTTTAATTAAATAAACCTCAACAGTTGTAAGTCCGCCGAAATTGTACATTCCAGATAATATCGAATAGTAATAAGTGTCAGCTCCCACAGTTCTTATTTTCCAACGAGATTTTAAACGTAAATCTCCCGTTTCAAAACGTGCCGCTCTTTCTACTGGTATACTTGGTTCTCTTCCTAATGAACGACTTGAACCGTGTCTGAAAACATAATTTTCAACATTGTTATAACCCATTGGAGATACAGCAGTTGTGTATGAATTTGGCACATCTATAATCGCTTTATTAGCTTCGTAAAACGCTACCCAATCAAATAATTTATTATTTTCCGCTAATGCCAAATCTGCATATTTTAAAGCCTCTGTATAGTTATTCATTTGCAGATAAACTCTCGAATAAAAAGCATAACCAGCTCCTAAATTTGGATGCAAAGCGGTTTGAGAAACTTTAGGCAAATAAGGCAATGCTTCTTTGATATCATTCAGAATGAAATCATACATTTCCTGAATAGTTACCTGTTTGCTTGGCGCATTAATATTGGCACTTGTAATTAACGGAACTGATAGTTTTGTTGCCGCTGTAGAAGCTACATAAGTATCGGCATAAAAATTAGCCACATAAAAAAAGTTCATCGAACGCATTATTTTTGCTTGCGCCCAAACTACTCTCTGTTCTTGCTCAGTCGCTTTGGTTGTCGAAAGCGCATTTTCAATAATTAAATTAAAAGCTGAAATTCCGCTATAAGCTGTATAATAATATGATTCGTCTGAAACTTTCAATGCAATACGATCTGCACTTTCGTCCCACATATAATTAGCGTTATACAGTCTATTGCTTGTTAGTGTAGCAGCTGTTACAAATTGGTCATTAAGTACATGATTTGCGCCCAAGATATCTAATCTTGTATTGTATTCGTCACGCAAAAAAGCTTCATAATCTGCTAATGTTTCTGGCGATTTTGCTCCTTTTGGAACATCGCTCAAATAATCATCGCAAGATGCCAAAGTCAATCCTAAAGCCAATAAGCACGCTACTTTTTTATATATATTTTTCATCGTCTAGTCTTTATAAATTAGAAATTAACATTTACGCCCATCACAAAACTTGGAGATATGAAACCGCCTAACATGTATTTGGCATCTCTACTTTTAGCAAAAGTGTATACGTTTTCTGCGTTCAAATTGAATCGTACTCCGTCTAATTTTACTCTTTTAATAATGTCTTTTGGCATTTGATACGCTAACGAAATGTTGCTCAATCTCAGATTTGAAGCATCCAAAATATTGATATCTGCATAAGAATAAATAGTGCGAGATTCTGAATTAAAATCTGCTTCATATTCGTAAACCGCTCTCGGAACATTAGTAAAAGCCTCATCACCTGGTTTCATCCAACGATTTGCAATATTATTGTTCACCGGTGTAATATCTGTTACATAACCCCCAAGTCCGCCATTGTAATTATTAGCCAACATTGGAAGGAATGTATTTTTTACTTTATGTCCTAACTCATAAATGAAAAGAGCTGAAAGTGAGAAGTTTTTATAATTTGCTGAGGTATGGAAAGAACCGCTGTGTATAGGAACTGTCGAACCATAATCTTTAATTGCATCCAATTGTCCAGGATTATATTTCACCGCTGTACCCGAAGCATCATAAACTTGCGGAATTCCTGTATTGCTTAAACCAGCCCATTGATAACCATAAATACTGTTAAAACTTGTTCCAACTCTAGGATAAGCTTGCGGATAATCTAATTGTAAATAATAGACAGGCGCTTTTACATTTACATAATCAACTGTGTTTTTATTATAGGCATACAAAACAGCGGCGTCCCAAGAAAAAGAAGGCGTTTTTACAATTGTTCCTCTTAAAGTAGCTTCGACACCTTTGTTCGTCATTTCTCCGTTGTTGAGATAATAGGTAGAATAACCAAATCCTTCCGTTGGAATTCCTTGACTGCTTGCTAATAAATCCTGACCTTTTTTCTTGTATAAATCTAGAGTTCCGCTTAATCTGCTTTTAAAGAATGAAAAATCTAAACCTATATTGGTTGTTGTTGTTTTTTCCCAAGATAATTCAGGATTTGGTCGTTTCCCTACACTTCCATAAGTTCCTCCAACATTAGCATTAGCATAATAAAAAGCTGTTAAATAAGGCGCAGAATCTTTGGCTATATTTCCTGCAATACCATAAGAACCACGAAGTTTAAGAGCATCAACCCAAGCAACATCAAAAAACGATTCATTGTTAATATTCCAACCCGCACCTACAGACCAAATTGGCTTGTTTTGGTATTTACTGTCTGTTCCCCAAAGATTAGAACGATCCCAACGAATACTTCCTGATAATGTATATCTCTTGTCATACGTATAACCTCCTGTTGAGTAAACCGAAACGTAACGGTTTTGCAGTTCTTTTTCTAATCCAAAATCCTCGTTTTGTGACATATAACCGCTAAAGACAGATCCATATACTTTTAATAAATCGGCCTGATTTATCGCTGTAAAAGATAAAGCTTGCGCATCGTAACCATAACGTGTATTATTGCTATACTCTTGTTTTGAATGACGGATTTCCATACCTGCAATCGCAGAAAAATCATGCTTTTCTGCAAAAGTCTGATTGAAATTCAATTGCTGACGGAAATTATAAGCATTAGAAAACTGATTGGTTTCTTTGATAATATCTCCATAAGGCAAGTTGTAAACCGCTTTGTTGTTTGCAATTGTCACCAAACCATTTACTTTGCTTCTCACATAATATGATTCTCTATCAAATAATTGGCTTGCGCGATCTGAAGCAAATTCATATTGGAACATTGCATTGTAAGTAAACGCATGGCTAAACTTCACATTAAACTTAGCAAACGTTCTGTTTAAGAAGTTTTTGTTTTCAGTTAAATTTCTTCCTAATTCATCCATTGGCGTAATATCCATGTTATAAAGACCGTAAGTTTGCATAGAATTAAGCGTGAAATTGTTGTAGCGAGAAGCAGCAGTAGAAACAAAATTGCTTCCATCGGCATTAACCAACTGATTATATGGTTGCCATTTATAACCTGGATTAGCTGGTATTGTAGTTGGATTAAGAGGATTATAATACTGAGTATCTCCGATTCCGTAATTTAAATAAGTACCTAAATCTAAAGACAGCCAGTGGTTAATTTGCGTTGAGTTTTTCAAATTAATTCCAACCGTTTGGTTTTCAGAATATCTGTCTTCTAGCTGATTGTCTTTATAAGTAATCGATGCATTAAAAGTATTGTTTTCGCTCGCTTTACCTAAACTAAGGTTGTGCTGCATAAAATATTGATCGCGTTTTGCATATTTTGCTACATCATCATAATATTTATAACCTTGAGCCCCCAATTGATTCAAACGATTATTCATATCTGCTTGCGTAATATTTCCTGCATAGCCATTTAAAATAGTCTGCATTCCTAAACTTGTAAACACAGCATTATTCAATAAAGACTGTGCATAAGTAGCCGAATTAGCAGTTTTCAAATTTGGATTTCCGTCTGCCCATCCTCTTTCTAAACCAATAATATCAGCAGAACTAGTAAGATTACCAGTATAATTTCGGTAAGGTGTAACGGTTAAATTACTTGAAAATGAAATATTTGTTTTACCCGCTTTTGCTTTTTTCGTTGTAATTACCACAACTCCATTTGCGGCACGAGCACCATAAATAGAAGAAGCTGCGGCATCTTTTAAAACCGTAATTGTTTCAATATCTTCTAAGTTTAAACTAGGTAGATTCTCTTCGATAGTCGCATAAGGCGTTAATCTAGTATTTTCAACTGGAAAACCGTCAATAACATATAACGGAGCCATAGCATTAGCATTCATAGATGTCGTTCCACGAATTTTTCCATCCTGATATCCAACAATACGTCCTTCTAAAATTTTATCTAAACTGCTTAAACGTTGTTCTTGAAACTCTTTTGCTTTTAAACTTGAGAAAGATCCCGTTGCCTTTTCTGCAGTAATTTCCTGATAACCTGTTTTTAATACAATCCCTTCTAATTCCTGAACATCTTCTTTTAAAACAACATTAATCACGCTTCTGCCATCAACTTTAATCTCTTGTCTTACATATCCTAAATATGCAAAAGCTAAAGTCGTTTCACTGCTTACCGCAATAATCTGATATTCACCATTAAAATCGGTATTTACACCTCTTCCAGAGCCATTATCAGAAATCGCTGCACCAACTAAAGGCATTCCTTTTTCATCTGTTACTCTACCTTTTACGATAAAATCGGCAACAGGTTTTTTCTCTTCAGTTTTTTCTACAGAGATTTTTCTAGGCGTCAGAACAATATGATTTCCTGACACTTTAAAATCGGTACTGGTATTATTAAAAATCTTATTTAAAATAACTTCAATTGAAGCTTCGTATGCATTTACGTCGATTACTCTGTTTAAATCTACAGATCTTACATTGTATACAAATCTGTAATCTGTAGTATATTCAAGTCTCTCAATCACTTTTGCAACGGTCATGTTGCTCGCATTAAAAGAGATCTTGTTTTTTTGAGAATAAGTGGTTCCGGCGTGCATTACTGTTAGGGCAGTTAGCAGAAATAATGTGGTCAATTTCATTTTCAAATCAAATTTCAAAAAAGGCTTATCAAACCTGATTTTGTTCAAGAGTTTTTTCATACTTTTAAATGTTTTTTTTAATGTTGGTTGGTTAATTAACTGACCGATATTCCACCGGGAAATGTTGGCGCATTTTCCGGTTTTTTTATAACGATCCTTTTCATTTTGGATTTTTGTTACATAGGCGGGGTTATTTTAGATTTTAGATTTTAGATTGCAGATTTTAGATTTTCCAATCTTTCTTCCTGTCTCTTTTTTCTACTTTTTATCTTTATTTAATTGTAATCTTATCTTGGTCAATATTGTAATCAATCGCATAACTGTCGCTGAAATATTTCAAGACTACTTCAATCGGTTCGTTATCAAAACGAGCATTGAAAATTTCTCTTCCAAGTGTTTTATTTCTGTTGATGAAAGTCACATTGTATTGGCGTTCTAACTTTTTGATAATATCATCAAACGAAGCATTTTTAAAAACCAAACTTCCTTTTACCCAATCCGTATAATAATCGGTATTTACCTGTTCGATTTTAATTTCGCTCTGCCCTTTTGGAGCCGAACCTTTAAAACCTGGCGTTAAAAAAACCTGATTTTCACTTGTTTTCTGATCTTTGTAAAGCGAAACTTTACCTTCAACCAGCACAACATCAGTACTGCTATTATTACTATACGAGTCTACATTGAACTTAGTTCCTAAAACCTCAACATTAACTTCCTGCGCATTTACCGTAAACGGATGACTTTTGTCTTTACTAACTTCAAAATACGCTTCGCCAGTTAAATACACTTGTCTGTTTTTATTTTTGACAAACTGAACTGGATATTTAAATGAAGTTCCAGAATTTAAATGCACCAAAGTTCCGTCTGATAATTGCACATCAAATTTTTTCCCGTACGGAATTTTTAAAGTGTTGTAAACCAATTCTCCTTCAGCAAAAGCTTTATTATAAACCAATCTGTTTTTTTCTTGTTTTCCGATGATATTTCCGTCTTTATCTGTAACATTTTTTTCTTCAGAAATATCAATATTTTCAGATGCTCCGTTACCAAATTGTAAAACAATTTCGTCCACTCTCGGCACGATAACATTTTGTTTAACTTGTTCTGAACTTGAATTTTTATAGAAATAAAAACCTCCCAAAGCCACAACTAAAACCGCAGCATATTTGTAATAAGATGAAAATCTCTTTTTATAAAAAACATTATTTTCTTTATTGATTCGTTCTGAAAGCTGTTTTCTAACTTCAGTCGAATCAAAAGTGTTCAAAGTAGAATCAATTGCATAATTGGTTTGCACAAAATCCTTAAATACAATTTGATTCTCTTCGTCTTTTAACCACGCAGTTAACTCCTCAATTTCTTCCTGAGAAGCCTGATTTGTGATAAATTTAACAATTAGTCGCTCTGACTTTTTCACTGTCATTTTAGTCGTTTTTAATATTATTACGAAGCCAAAAAACAAAACCCTAACAATTTGATAAAGTTTTTTTCATTTTCATGAATATTTTATTTTTGACAAGTCTTTTCTCTCAATAAAACTCGACTAATTCAGTAGAAATTATAAGATAAAAGATTTATATTTGCATTTTGTACCTTTTTTATTTGTAATAATTTTCAAATAGAAAGGCAAAAAAAAGGTCGATTTGATCAAATTCAGTTTACTTTTTGACCTCAAAAACTATTAATTTATATATTTGTTTTTATGAAGATTGATGATTACAGCGATAATATTACTCTAATTGAGTCTCTACGAAATGGAGATGAAAGCGCTTACACGTATCTTATCGACACCTATCATCATAAACTTTGTGTGTATGCTAACAGCTTGGTTAAAAATGTTTACAGCGCCGAAGATATCGTACAGAATGTTTTTATTAAAGTTTGGGAACAGCGTACGAGATTAAAAACAGATCATTCTTTAAAAAGTTTTCTTTATAAACTGGTTTACAATGAATTTATCGATTTGTATCGAAAAAACCAGTCTTTATTTTCGCTAGAAAAATCATATTACGATGCTTTAAACGGAATCGTTCAGGAAGAAGATTCTGAAGCTTTTCAAAGGGTTTTGAATGCAGTGAACAAAGAAATTCAAAACTTACCGCCAAAATGCAAAGAAGTTTTTATTTTAAGTAAAAAAGAAGGTTTAACCAATATTGAAATCGCAGAACATTTGGATGTTTCGATCAAAACCGTTGAAGCACAGATTACAAAAGCGTTCTCAATTTTGCGTACTTCTTTGGAAGAAAAAGTAAAAAGCGTTTTGTTTCTTCTATTTTCTGCTAAAAAAAAATTCAGACTAAATAATTTAATCTGAATTTTCCTTTTATTATTTAAAGTATAAACAAGTATCTTTCTTCTTGCCTCTTGCTTCTTTTTTTCAACTCAAAAATAGAAATCTTGTTTCTAGCTTCTTTTTTCTATTTAACTTCTTTTTTATCAACTCGCTTTTTCCAAATCGCTTCTTTCTTCGGCAAAATCTAAAATTGGTGTTTTCATATCATGATACAAAAGCACTTTCCAATTTTCGTCTTTAGCTTGTTGCTCCCATTTTTTTCTTGATTCCATGGCACGTTTTCCGTCGAAATCTGTTTTGTAAGCAACAGGGAATTTTAAATATCTTTTTTGTGGCAAATCATCTGCTCCGTAAAAAACAATTTCGTCATCTGCCTTAATCCAAAATACTTGTTGAAATTTGGTATGTCCTGCTGTAACTTCAAAGTAAATTTCGTCAGTTATATTACCGCTGTCTTCATTTAATAATTCAACGTTTGGCAAATTTTTCAGCTCATTTAATATTTCTGGAATGTAAGACGGATTTTGCAATTGTTCTAAAGCGAAATCTATTTCTCGTTCTTGAATATAAATTCTCGCATTTGGAAAATTTTGAACGAATTGATTATTTTCGAAATAACCGATTCCTTCAATATGATCTTTATGCAAATGCGAAACCAAAATTTTAGTAATCTGTTTAGGTTCGATATTATTTTTTCTCAGCATTTCATGAATAAACGGAACGCCGTTATTGACAAATCCTAAACCGAAATCTATTAAAATAACATCATTATCTGTAATAACAAGAAAAGGCTGAATGGCCATTTTTAAACCCATTTCGGTTGTATTCTCTGTTAAAAGCTGAAATTCTTTTTGAGAATTGACGATATAATTTCCTTCTTGTAAAGCTATAATTTCCATTTTGTTTTACTTCTAATTTTACAACAAAGCAAAGTTCTTAAGAATTTCTATATTTGTAAAACCTTATTTTTCGATATAATCAATCGATAAAACCGATTTAGAAATGGAACTTCGTCAACTAAAATATTTCCTAAAAGCAAAAGAATTACTGAATTTTACAGAGGCCGCTTCGGCACTTTTCATCAGTCAAAGCACACTATCACAACAAATAAAACAGTTAGAAGACGAACTTCAAGTGCCGCTTTTTAACCGAATCGGAAAAAGAATTACGCTTACTGAAGCTGGAGATTTGTTTGCCGTTTATGCACAACAATCGGTCAACAAAGCTTCTGACGGACTCGAATTATTAAAGGATTTAAATAAACTCGAAACTGGAAAAGTAGCCATTGGCGTAACATATGCGCTGCGTCACGTAGTTACAAAAGCATTGATTTTATTCAGCTCCGAATATCCAAAAATCCAGTTCGAAATTATCTTTGGAACTTCGCAGGAATTAATTCATAAACTAAATCATTTTCAGCTTGACGTTATTCTAACTTTTGAAGAAATTGCTTCTGAGGCGCATTTCAAATATCTAGAATTGTTTACTTCGCCAATGGCTTTGGTTACCTCATCTGAAACTTCTTTAAAAAATAAAAAGACCATTTCGCTTGAAGAAATTAGCACACTTCCTCTTGCAATGCCTGCTGGCGGTTTCAGTACGACTCAATTTATCAGCAAGGCTTTTGAGAAAAGCAATTTACATCCAAATGTTACGATTGAAATAAATGATATTCCGACTTTATTAGAATTAATTAAAACAGGAAAATGGCATACGATTTTAACGAAAACTACAATTGAAAACGAAGAAGATTTGTATGCAATTCCGATAAGCGGTAAAAACATGACGCGAACTGCGATGCTTATTTCTTTGAAGGAAGTTTATGAGAAAAAAGCGGTTACGGCTTTCTTGAAAATATTGGTGGAGAATTTGAACTGAAGTTTTATTAAGCCTAAAGAATTTCTCGCAAAGACGCGAAGTCGCGTCTTTGCGAGATTAAAAAACTACCTCAACTCTGCTTCAAATGGCGAAGCGGGCAAGTTTTCTTTATTGTACAAATTGGCTTCAACGGGATTATCTGCCCAAGCGTAACGCACTTTTACAGGATTTGAAACAGCATCATTCCAAACTACAATTTTATCGCCTTCGATTAATGCTTTTGCCCAAACGAATTTTCCATCTGAGCCTGCAACGGCGAATTCTTTTAACTCAGTTCCGTTTTTGATTTGAAGTCCTGTTCCAATGTCAGAAAAACTTAAAATCAGTTTGTTTCCGTCTTTTTTCATAGATTGAAAAATTGGACCAGAAGCAATTACATTTTTATCGCCATAAACTATTTTTCTAGCTTGAAGCGACAATCTTTTTCCAACATCATATTTATCTAAAGGATGAATATCGTTCCATTCGCCCAAATCTATTGTTATCGCCAATCCTGTATTTGAGACTTTCAGCGTATTCAATTGCTGTTGTCTCAAAGCCGCCCAATTGCTTTCTGCTGGTTCTGTTTTTGGTTCCATGAAATTTGGAAGTTGTACCAATAAAAACGGCATTTTTTCCTGTTTCCATTGTGAGCGCCAGTTCGAAATTAAGGTTTCCATTAAAGGTCCATATTCTAGTGGCTTTCTTGTATTGGCTTCGCCTTGATACCATAAAACACCTTTTATTGGATATTCTTTTAAAGTCGCGATCATAGCATTGTAAAGTCCGACAGGTTTCCAGCGCACAAAAGTCTGTCCTGGAAGCGGTTCCATTTTTGAACCTAATTTGTATTTCCAAGTTCCTTTTAAATCGATGGTTTTATCGCCAATAATCAGCTCATAAAGTTTATCGGTTACAAAACCTCCTTTTCCAGAATTGTTGATGATTCGAACGGTAATTTCATTTTTTCCTTCTTTTAAAATATCAGCTTTAAAAGAATAAATTCTTGGCGGATATTGGTACGAAGTTGTTCCAACAAAACGTCCGTTTACAAAAACTGAATCGGCATCGATAATTCGTCCTAAAATTAATTTTGCCTGATTTTCTTTTACTTTTTCGAGAACAAATTCTTTTTTAAACCAAACAGAACCGTTTGTTTTTCCGAGTTCTCCATCAGCCCAATAACCTGGAATTTGCATTTCTTGCCAATCTGAAATATCGATAGAATTTGCCCATTTATTTTTAAGTCCAATATCGGTCGTGTTCAATAATTTATACCATTCTGAACTGACTTTACGATCGTTTTCATCGATTTGTTTTTCAAGTTTTCCATCTTTAAACTTCAAATATTCCTGATAATATTCTGGAAACTTTTTAATGTTTTCTTCGCTGATCCAAGATTCTGCAGGAGAACCGCCCAAAGCGGCATTGATTAAACCAATTGGAATTTTATACTTCTCGTATATTTCTGAAGCGAAAAAATAGCCAACCCCGGTAAATTGTAAAACGTTTATAGGATTTGCTTCAACCCAAGAACCAGATGAAAAATCGTTTCTTTCTTTTGCAAAATAATATTCATCAGGAACTAAAAACTGACGGATATTCGGATTAGTCGATTTTGCAATTTCCTCTTTGTATTTGTCTTTCAAACGATCCATTGGAAGTTCCATGTTTGATTGTCCTGAACAAAGCCAAACATCTCCAAAAAGTATATTTTTCAAAACAATTGTATTGGATGCTTTTAAAGTCATTTCATACGGTCCGCCTGCTTTTTGCGATGGAAGCTGAATTGACCATTTTCCGTCTTGAGCGGTTGTGGTGTTGTATTTTTTTCCTTTAAAATCGAGTTCTATTTTTTCATTTGGCGACGCCCAACCCCAAATATTGACTTTGGTATCGCGCTGTAAAACCATTCCGTCGCTTATAAGTCGCGGAAGTTTTATTTGAGCATTGATGCTAAAGGTTATTAGAAATGCTAGTAATACTTTCTTCATATATATTGTTTTTGTTTTTTTTTCGCCACGAATTCACGAATTTTTCTAATGCCTGCTTTGCGGTTAATTATTCAAATTAAACGAATTTAATTCGTGGAATTAGATTATTATAGACAACGTATTGTATAAAAAATTCGTGAATTCGTGGCGAAAAAAGCCCTATTCATACGTATATAATTTTATTTTTTGGATTTCGTAATCGCCAACAGAAATTCTCAAATGTCTTCCTTGATGCGTTTGATCTCCGTTAAAATGTCTTATCGTTCTCCAAACTTCGTTTTCGAATTTACCAAAATCTGTTTTTAGAATTCCTGCGTTTACATTTTCTTTTAAAGGTTTGAAAGTAACGACAATTCCTGATCCTGAAATGTAAAATTCATCTTTAGCCATTTCGATAATAATCGCACTTGACATTGGCCAAGTTTCTGCTTTTGCTCCGTCAGACCAATTTAAGGTATAATCATGTTTGAATGTAAATTCGTAATCACCCATTTTAATAATCTGCGTGTTGTTTTCTTTGTCTAACAAAACGCCATCGATTTTTCCTTGTCCTTTGTATTTTTCAATTGTCGGAGTTAGCTGTTTTACCAAATCATAGATTTTGCCTAGAGGTTCTTTTTTAGCATCGGCGACAGATTCTATTGAAAACGGAGAAAATCCGATTGCTTCATAATGTCCGATTGCGTAAAACCCTTTGAATGGCGCAGTTTCATCAAAACGATGTTCTGGAATAAAAAGCGGATCGCCTTGACGCGTAAACAAATCGTTCCATTGTTTGAATAACGGATTGTAGAAATCTGGCGCTAAAAAATCGATCGAATTTCCAGCTGCTTTCCAAACATCCATAAGGTGAGGCAACGGTCCTGCACTTGGATATTGTCCCGGTTTTTTTTCTGGCGCATTCAAAGCGGCGTTGACAAACATCGGAATTGGATAAGCGTCTTTTCCTGCTTTGGCAACGATATTGGTGAATTTAGAAAAATACCAAGCCATAAAAATTTCGTCTGTATGCAATCCTTTTCCAAAAATTTCTTCCCAGTTTCCTTTGGTTTTGAATCCGTTTTTCTTCCAGATTTCTAAAAATTCTTGAACTAGTTTTTGCTTGTTTTTTTCTAAATATTTGATCAATTCTTCTGGAACTGGTTTCTGAAACGCAGCATTCGCTAAAGCGTGATAATCGCGAGCCGTTGGTAACATTCCAATTTCGTTTTCAACCTGAATCATGATCACGGTTTGGTCTTTTTGATCGAAATCTTTAATATGTGCCATCAGTTTTTTGAAAGCATTCAAATCGGCTTGAAGATTATTTTCGCTGAAAGGCGTTAAAATTTCATGGCTTTTATTTTTATCGTCTTTAACTCTCGGATATTTTTTCTGATTGAGTTTTACCCATTCAGGCGCGTGACTCGACATACTATTTTTCCAAGATCCGAACCAAAGAAAAACAAGTTTTAAGTTTTCTTTTCGTGCGCGAAGAATTAGATCATCAACTAACTGAAAATCAAATTTGCCCTCTTGCGGTTCTATCAATTCCCAATAAATCGGGATTAAAACCGCGTTGAGGTTCATATCGGTCAATTTAGACCAAATGGGTTCCATGCTTTCCATACTCGTAGCAGAAGAATTTCCTAATTCTCCGCCTCGTATTAAGAATGGTTTTTGGTCGACGATTAACTGTGTTTTGTTTCCTGCTTTTTGTAGATGAGGTATGTTTTGACTAAAACCAAACTGTATCGTTAGCAATGCTAGGAGAAACAATTTGCTTTTGGTAAAAACTTTTATCGGGTTTGTTTTAAGATTGAAAGCCATTTTGTTTTGTTTTTGCTCTGAAAATCTTGAGCTGTAAAAGTTAAGAAAATAAACAATCCATAGCGCAAACCCTTTTTCAGATTTGCACTATGGACATATTACTAATTAAATATTTAAGGTTTTTGTAACTCTCCTGAGAAACCTAAACTTACATCTTTTCCGGCGAGACCATCTGCTGCGCCTTTGTAAGCATGTTTACGAACATAATTTGCATCCCAAAGATTTGGAGATTCGTTTGGAAGCCAGTATTCATGTTCTTTAGAATTATCTGAAACTCCCCAAATCGTAATTCCGTATTGTTGTGCTGCAGGAATGTATTTTTTGTACATATCAATAACATACTGGTACATTTCTGCTTGAGAAGCTTGTTGTGCAACTGTTGGTGTAGCAGTTCCTAATCTGATGTCTAATTCTGAGATTTTAATCAGTTTTCCTGAAGCCGCCAGTTTTTGGAACATCTGAACAATTTTGTCTTTATCTGTTGTTAAACTGATGTGCATTTGCGTCCCGATTCCATCAATTGTAGCGCCTTTTCCTTCAATATATTTTACATATTCGATTATTCCATCGCATTTGTCTAATCTCGATTCTAAGTTGAAATCGTTGATGAAAAGTTTATCGGTTTCATTTCCGTATTGACGTGCTAGTTTGAAAGCCGTTACAGCGTAATCTTTTCCTAGATATTTCACCCATGAAAAATAGTCTGTAGCAGTATCTCCTTCAGTTCCGTCTCTTAATGTTCCATCTTCTTTCATTGGTTCGTTAACCACATCCCAAGAGAAAACGCTTGTTTTGTAATGTGTCATCATTTTAGAAATCCAATCGGTCATTGCATCAGTAATGATTTTGGTTTTCTCTGCTTCTGTTTTTTCAATTGTAATTGGAGCTGTAACACCTCCTCCAGTCGAAGTTCCATCGGTTACCAAAACATTATCGATGTAATACGTTCCTGCGGCTCCTCCTAAATCGAAACCAAAACCTGTTTCACCGCCTTTTGCTGTGATTTTCCATTCGACTAACTTCCAAGTCGTTGTAGTTGCTTGATCCGTTTGATAACTTGCATTTGATGATGGTGTTGTTGAACATCTTACTGAACCTGCAGCTTCAGAACGAATCATATACGAAATCGTATAACTTTTTGCTGCTACTAATGGAGAAGTAAAGGTAGTTTGAATTTGCGTTTTCCATTGGTTTCCTGCGTCAGATACAGCATTTACTACTTTCATTGCTCCGTTTCCTTCGTAAGCATTGGCAGAAGTAGCAGCACTTAAAGCATCTGCTGCTCCGTTAGCTTTACTCCATCCTGTTATTCCGGAATTAAATGTTCCGTTAGAAACTAAATTAACTGGGCCTGCGACAGCGTCAAGATCGACAACTGCTAAAGTATTTACATCTACCAAATAAGTAACATTTGGCAGATATCCTAAATCGATATTAAATTTAAAGCCTGTAGCAGCTGCTTGAAAATCGCCTGGGGCCAATTTAATTTTAACTTGTTTCCATGATGAAGTTGTAGCAAAAGCTTCGGTTTCTGAGCCTGTATTCATCCAATCTTTATAAGGATATTTGTTTTTTAATGAGGCATCTGCATCAAAAGAAATTCGTCCTTTTCCTGCTACATCTGATTTAACATAAAAAGAAATTTCATAATTATGTCCCGCTACGATAGGTACCGTAGGAGATGTTAATTGTAAATTATAGGCTAAAGAAGAAGTTGCACTAGATTCTAATTGAATAGCTGGTGTGTTTGGAGCTAAACCTAGATTGGCAACTGTTGCAATTCCTTTACCTGAATTATATTTTGTCCAACCTGTAAAAGTTCCATTTTTAACAGGTGTTAGATCTAAAACATTTATTCCGCTTGAACCTGGAATTACGGTTGGGGCAATAATACTGTTTAGATAGCTTGCATTTTGGTTCGAATGCCAAATTAAAGTGTGTCCGAAAACTTTCAAGCCTGCGCTTTTTGTTGCTGCAATGAAGGCATCTACATTGGTAAAATTAATTTCTCCTTTAGAATTTACCATGGCTCCGTGCTTCATTTCGTAGCCTGGCGTTACTTCGTCAAAATTTTCGTTTACGATTTTTCTGTAGGCTGCATCGCTCATGTACAAACTGATTCCGATTCCGTTTCCTAAAGAAAAATCAGAATAGTTTTTTAGCGGTTCGTAACGGCCTATTTTTTCTACTAAAGCCAGCGGAAGTTCAGCTCCTGTTACTTCTCCGTGCTCTGGGTCTTTTCCCCACTCCATCAAATTATCATCGCATGATGACAAAATCATTAGTGATGAAGCTATAATTGGTATGATATATTTATATTTCATTTTGTGGTTGTTGGGTTAGTTAAAATCATTGTAAACTGGCGTGTCTAGCGGTACAATTCTCCAATTGTCTGTGTATACTTTTACAGAAGTTGCTTTTGAAGGGAATTCTACTTCGCTTGTATTTCCTAGAACATCTTTCATTTTTACATCGGCATTTTCGAACCATATACCAAAGTTTTGATAAGTTGCCGTTTCACGATAAGTTAAAACAGTTTCAAATGTTGCAGCTTCTTTAGACCATTGATAAAATTTGTTCAACGGAATTGTAATAGTAGTCCATCCTGTAGTTTGAAAAGGAACAGATTTTCCGTCTACTAGCCAAGGAATATAATTATACACACCTCCAGACCATGTTCCTGCATTAAAATTATTGATGGTACATATTTTTAAATAACCTGAGTCTTTCCATGCATCTGGCACATAAATATCAAATTGAAATGCTACTTTATCAAGCGGAGTAGTTGCTGGAATATAAGGTGTTAATTGTGCTCTCCAATTATCTACACCTGTACCTCCTGTCCAAACTTCTGTAGCTCTTCCTGTAGCTGGTGCAATTGACGTGATGCGAGATGGACGATGTGGTACATATTTACCATGTGAAAGATTTCCTGCTCCTATAGATGTCGATTCTAAATCTGTTCCTAAAATCATTCCTGTAGCTGGTGGTGTTCCCCAGAAACTGTGCTGCCCAAGGCCGTCAAAATCTAAAATAATTCCTTTTTTGAAATTAAAATATGCTGGAGAATAAACGCCTCCGTTTGATGTTTCTGCATAAATTGAACCTCCTAAATCTGAAATTCCGCTTGGAACTACAACGGTAAATGCTTCTCCTTCTTCATCTGAAACGATTCCTGTTGTAACCTCAACATTTCCTGGGAAAACTACTTTACTTACTTCTGTTAAACCTGTTCCTGAAACAATAATGGTTTCTCCCGGATTTGGCATTGTATTCGACATGCTTACGATACTAGGTTTTCCTGAACGGATTTGAAAAGGGAATGTTACTTCGTTAGAATCATTTACAAAACGAATTGTATTTCGTACTGACGGATCTGCATCTGAAATTGGCGTATCTGCAGAAACGCTTACGAGCATCGAATTATTAGAAACAAAAACAACATTAAAATAGGTTGAATATCCGTTAATGTATACTTTTTTCAATCCAGCAAATCCCGAACCTTCAATACGCAATAGCTGTCCCAAACGGGCAAAACTTACTTCTCTATCTGGCACAGATGAGTTTACATCTTCTAAAAATACTTTTGTAATTGTAATCGCGCTTACTTCTGAATCGTTGTTGTCGCAAGAAGTAAACAGCATACTGAAAACCATCGTGCTTAGCAATGCGATGGGTGCCCAATACTTTTTATTTAAAATATATTTCATATTTATATCTTTTAGTTTTTTATTTCTGAAACTAGAATAAGTCTTTTATTTTCTCTTCTGTAAACTGATACGGAACAGGATTTTCTCTCAATAACGGATTCTGAACTAATTCAGATTCTGGATAAGGAAGTGTGAAAATTGTAGCATCGATTACACCAATTGCTCTTGGGCTTGTACTTTTTGAAGCATCAACTGTAACTGTATTGGTTGCTGTATCGTAAAGAATTGGAGTAATTGTTCCTCTGTTTTGAGCTGTTACATAGTTAATTACTTCTTGCTGTTTGTAGTAAGCTCTACGAACTAAGTCGTACCAGTATTGTCCTTCCATACATAATTCTACTCTTCTTTCGTGTGCAAGATCTGCATAAGTCAAAGTTGTTTTTGGATCTAAACCTGCACGGGTGCGAAGTCTGTTTACCACCGAAATCGCAGTGGCATCTGCTGTTGAGGTATTGTTTCCTAATGTTGCTTCTGCATAATTTAAGTATACTTCTGCCAAACGCAACATGTACGTATTTAGAGCAGAATTCATACGGGTAATTTTAGAATTGTCTTTTGTAGAACCTACAACTCCTTTTTTAACCGTAAGGAAATCAGCTCCGTGATCTACTGTGTAACCTCCATTTGCTTTATTGATTTCTGCATAATGATCGTTGTCTCCCATAAAAGTTGCTCTACGACGAAGATCTTTTGACTCATATTCTTGCAAAACATTGTAAGAAGCTCTTGTCCAATAACCCCAAGCGGCATCGTCCCCCGTAATGTCAGAACCTAATGCGAAATAAGCTTGCTGGGTATTGTTTACTCCAAAATCTCCGTTTGGAACCCATTGCAAGGCAAACATCGATTCTGTATTATTGTTATTGTCAATCATGAATAAATCTTCATAATTTGTCATTAAGGCGTACGGCCCAGAACTCATTACTTTTTCTGCCGCTTTTTTAGCCAAGTCAAGATATTCTTGATTGCGAGTTCCGCTATTTGGATTATCGCTTACTCCTGAAAATGATAAATAAACGCGAGACAGCATTCCGAATGCGCTGTATTTTGTTAAACGCCCAGCCTGACCAGCAGCTTCTGGAAGGTATTTTGCAGCAAATTCTAAATCGCGAATTGAAAATTCATAAACATCTTTTAACGGATTTTTATTTACAATTGGATTCTTCACCAATTCTCTCGGATCTGTAGAAATGATTACATCTCCCCATAATGAAGCCAAATACCAGTAAGCTGTTCCTCGCATAAAACGAGCTTCTGCAATGTATTTATTTTTAACAGTATCGCTCAACGGACTTCCTGAAATTCCGATAATCACGTTATTTGACTGCTGCACTACATTGTACAATGATCCCCAAGCCGAAACCAAAGGCCCTGTCAATCCTGTTTCTGTTAAATCTGTAAAAGGATAAATGTAGTCTGAGAAAGGCGCATACATGTTTGCTGCACGTCCATCTCCTAAACCATAATAAAATTTATCATTAAAATCGAACCATACTTTGTTGTACAATGGTCCCGTTGCCGCCTGAAAATCAGACTCTGTTTTATAGAAGTTTTCTTTTGTAATTACATCATTTGGTTCAACGTCTAAAATGTCGCTGCAACTCGTCCAAACAAATGGCAATGCAATAATTAAAGCCGTGTAAAATATTTTCTTTGTTTTCATTGTGCAGTTTTTAGAAATTAACAGTTAATCCAAGTGTAGTTATTGTCGGTGAAGGATAACGTCCGTTATCGATACCATTTAACAATTGGTTTTGGTTTATCGCTCCAACTTCAGGGTCGTAACCTTTATATTTTGTGAAGGTTAAAACATTCTGCATGTTTGAGTATACTTTGATATTTGAGATTCCGTACTTAGAGTATAATTCTTTAGGAAGATTATACCCTAATGATATATTTCTAAGTCTGATATAAGATCCGTCTTCTACAAATCTGTTGCTCAAACGATAGTTAGATGCTGAAGAAGCTGAAGAAGCTCCAATTCTAGGCATGTAAGGATCACCGCCTACAATCTGCACGTTACGATAATCGTTTGGCCCATTCGGATCAATCAAATCTAATTGTGCATATCCTAGCGCCGATTTCAATAAGTTTGTGTTCTCACGAGGGTTTTCTAACCATCTTCTTTGGTAGTTTAAAACTTCATTTCCGTAAGATCCTGAGAATGTGATTCCGACATCAAATCCTTTAAATGAAAAATTATTGGTAAGACCGAAAATAAAATCTGGGTTAGGATCGCCAATATAACCGGCATCTTTTTCGTTGATTACACCATCTTTGTTCACATCTTCAAACATATAATCTCCAATCCAAACGCCATTTTCGCCAATTGCCATTCCTTCAGGCAATGCAGTTGGTTTTACTGCTCCGCTGGCATCTTTATAATAGAAATCTGTTGCTTTTTCAAAACGTCCAATTACTTTATAACCATAAAATTGTCCTAATGGCTGACCTACAGCTGTACGAGTAACCACAGTTACATCTGAACCTTGCTGCAGAGTTTGATCGTACACTCCAGATTCTGAATTCAATTTCAATACTTTAGATCTGTTCATCGAGATATTGAAATTTGTTTTCCAAAGAAAATCTTTTCTCTGCATGTTAACCGTGTTTATGGTAAACTCGAAACCTTTGTTTTCTAAAGATCCGATATTAGCAAAAGGCGGTGTTGTAGATCCTTGACCTGTAGTTCCTACATAGGCTGGAAGAGATAATCTTAGTAATAAATCGTCTGTTTTCTTGTAGTAAACATCTGTTGTAATTTCAATTCTATTATCTAAAAACCCAAAATCTAAACCAATATTCGTTTGGTTTGATTTTTCCCATTTTAAATCTGGATTTGCTGTATTGGTTGCAATTTGCCCGCTTCCCCAATTGGTTGCAGAAGTACCGTAAACAGAAGTATAAGCATTATTTGGCACGCTTGAGTTCCCTGTTACTCCCCATCCTGCGCGCAATTTCAGATTGCTAATTGCTTTACTGTCTTTTAAAAATGATTCATTCGAAATTTTCCATGCTAAAGAAGTAGATGGAAACCAATCCCATTTGTTACCTTCTGCAAACTGAGAAGATCCGTCTCTTCTGATTGTTCCTGTTATAAAATATCTATCATCGTATGAATAATTTGCTCTTGCAAAATAAGAACTAAGCGATTTTGTAGAACTTGCATTTGAATTTCTTGCTGTCGTTGGATCTCCTGCATTTAAATCTGTTGCTCCATTTGTTAAATAACCAGAACGGTAACCATAAAGATTTTCCCAGTTTTGCTCTTGCATTTCTTGAGCCAACATTGCACCAACTGTATGTTTTTGAAATGTCTTATTATAATTTAAAGTATTAAGCCAAATCCAGTTTTCGCTGGTAGATTTTGTTCTTGATCCTTCTCTTACTTCATTTGATAATGCTCCAAAAGTATACGATGGATTAAAAGTATATCGGTTTCCAAAACCATAATCAATTGAGTATGTTGTTTTAAGTTTTAAATCTTTTGTAAAACCAATTTCTGCGTAAACGTTTCCTCTAATTCCGTAATCTTTTCCATGATTATCTTTTAGCATTGCAATTCCTAACGGATTGGTTTGAACGAATTCTGTTGTATCT
Source organism: Flavobacterium sp. HJSW_4 (assembly GCF_042436695.1). Taxonomy (NCBI): domain Bacteria; kingdom Pseudomonadati; phylum Bacteroidota; class Flavobacteriia; order Flavobacteriales; family Flavobacteriaceae; genus Flavobacterium; species Flavobacterium sp. HJSW_4. Next base: position 24,395 of record NZ_JBHNPP010000031.1, on the reverse strand, counting down.
GGTCCGTCAAACGTTCCATCAGCATTACGAGCCGCTACGTTTGGAGTTTGTTTTAGCGCCGTTAAGATAACCGAATCATCATTAACTGTCGTTACTTGATTGGTTTTGTAAACATTCATGTTTACTCCAACTTTCATCCATTTTTTTACCTGAGAATCAACTACCGCACGAATCGTCATACGATCAAAAGAAGATCCGATTATGGTTCCTTCTTGATCAAAATAAGACATTCCTAATGCATAAGTAGTAGTATCAGATCCTCCTGAAGCAGATAAATTATAATTCTGAATTAAACCTGTTTGAAATAATTCGTCTTGCCAATTTGTTCCTTCTCCTAATAAATCAGGACGAATAAAATAAGGATCTCTTTGTACGATACCCAAATCTGCACGAGTATTTTTAAGAGTTCCATATTCTTGCAAATTCAGCACTTGCAATTCTTTAGGCATTTGCTGCCATCCTACATAACTGTCAAAATTTAAAACCAAATCGCCTTTTCTACCTGTTTTAGTTGTAACTATAATTACACCATTTGCAGCTCTAGATCCATAAATTGCAGTTGCAGAAGCGTCTTTTAAAATATCGATAGAAGCAATATCATTAGGGTTAATTCCCGAAAGCGGATTTGCATTTAAAGAACCTGAATTACCATCTATAATAACACCATCAATTACATAAATTGGCTCGTTTGAACCTGTAATAGAACTTATACCACGAATACGCACTGAAGTACTCCCTCCTGGCGTACCGCTATTTTGCTGAATCTGCACCCCAGCCGCTCTACCTTGCAAAACCTGATCAATAGTTGTTGAAACTGATTGTGCTACTGCAGCGCTAGAAATAGAAGAAATAGCTCCCGTTAAATCTGCTCTTTTTGATGTTCCGTATCCAATAACAACAACTTCTTTTAAGTCATTTAAGTTTTCTTCAAGCAGCGCATCAATTTTAGTTTTATTGTTGACTGCAACTTCATACGGTTTGTATCCAATAAAGCTAAAAACTAAAATACTATTAGTGGGAATAGCTGGAAGCGTATAGGTTCCATCAAAATTAGATACAGTACTTGTTTTAGTTCCTTTTACAATAATATTGACACCTGGTATTGGTCCGCTACCATCAGATACAGTACCCGTAACAGTAATTTGTGCATTTACTGCAGCAGAAAATACTAGCATCAGGATCAAGAACCCCAAATTCTTAAAGTATTTAGATCTGCTTTTAGTAATTAAAAAGTTAGTCATAAATAATTGGTTTAATGAGTTAATAGTATGGTTTAGTTAGTTTTCTTTTAGTGACTTTACGATTCGTTTTTATTTTAACATTTCAAACAAATAACAACTTATAGTCAAAACAAATATATGTAAAAAACAACAACACACAATCGGTTGCGTTAACTTTTTTAATCAATTTCAAAAAAATATAGTTATAAAAAAGAATTATATTTATTTAAAATTATAAAATATTGAATAATTACTAAAAAGCACATTTAATATCACGAAAACGTTAGATATAATAAATTGTTTGATTGAAAATCTTAAAAAAAATATAAAATGTTAAAATATGCGGATTTTTCAAAAAATACTAAAACGTTGTAGTAAACATCTAAAAATCTCTCCTAAACAAAATCTTCGATACCCCTTATAAAATGGGACTTCTAACACCTTAAAAACTGTAAATCAACACAATAACCTCAAAAGAATACATTTCTTACAAAACATAAAAAAGAGACAATCGGTTGCTTTTATTTCATAAAAAAACTCCCTTCCAAATAGCTGGAAGGGAGTTTTAAAACTATAAAATGGAAATAAAAAAACTTTGTCAAAGTTTTAAACTCTAACAAAGTTTCTAAATAAATTCTAGCGAGAAAAAATGTGCATTTCGATCGATTCTGCTCTTCAAAAAACCTTCAATAAAAATTTAACTCACACTAATTCTTATCAAACTGACTTCATTTTCAATTTCGAATAAAAAGAAAATAGTAACTAAACCTTCAATCCATTCTCTTCCATTCAAAAGTCAAAAAATAGGCCATTATCTTAATACACATTTCTCAGTTTTCATCTAAAAAAAGTAGTTTCAAAAATACTAACGTTTTATAGCTATCATATTTAAAAACTTAAAATTATTTAGATATTTTGTCTCACTAAATATTTTGTAGAAACCTAACGGGCTTTAAAACCCGTTAGGTGAAATCTATTTTAAAATCTTACCGATTAAATATATTGGTTGATGATGTTTTCAAACAATTCTTGTTTACCGCTTTGAAGATTTAATTCTCCATTTTCGTGAGCGATAGTGTAAAGATCTTTTAAACCTAATTTTCCATCAGCAAAATCTTTACCTTTTCCAGAATCGAATGAGCTGTATCTCTCTTTTCTTAATTTCTCGTATGGAGAAGAAGAAATGATTTTATCAGCAGTCAATAAAGCTCTTGCGAAAGTATCAGCTCCACCGATGTGTGCCAAGAAAACATCTTCTAAGTCTGTAGAGTTTCTTCTGATTTTAGCATCAAAGTTAACTCCACCACCTTGCAATCCGCCAGCTTTTAAGAAAACCAACATTGCTTCAGTAGTTTCTTGAATGTTATTTGGAAACTGGTCTGTATCCCATCCGTTTTGGTAATCACCTCTGTTTGCATCGATACTTCCTAACATTCCTGCTTTTGCAGCAACTTCTAATTCGTGTTGGAAAGTATGCTGTGCCAAAGTAGCATGGTTTACTTCGATATTGATTTTGAAATCTTTGTCTAAACCGTATTGTTTTAAGAATCCAATTGCAGTTGCAGAGTCAAAATCGTATTGGTGCTTAGATGGCTCCATTGGTTTTGGCTCAATAAAGAAAGTTCCTTTGAAACCTTGAGCTCTTGCGTAGTCTCTAGACATTGCTAAGAATTGCGCCATGTGGTCTAATTCTCTTCCCATATCTGTGTTCAATAAAGACATATAACCTTCTCTACCTCCCCAGAATACGTAGTTTTCTCCACCTAAAGCGATAGTAGCATCTAAAGCTAATTTTACTTGTCCTCCGGCTCTTGCCACAACATTAAAATCAGGATTTGTAGCTGCTCCGTTCATGAATCTTGGGTTTGAGAAACAGTTTGAAGTTCCCCAAAGCAATTTAATTCCAGATTCTGCTTTTTTCTGTTTTAAGTAATCTGTAATGAATGCTAAACGTTTTTCTGATTCTGCGAAAGTTGGCCCTTCATTAATCAAATCGTAATCGTGGAAACAGAAATAATCAAATCCCATTTTGCTGATAAATTCAAAAGCAGCATCTGCTTTATCCTTAGCCGCTTGATACGGATCTGATGATGCATCCCAAGCAAAATTTTGAGTTCCAGGTCCGAATGGATCCCCACCTTGACCGCAGAAAGTATGCCAGTAAGCAATAGCAAATTTAAAGTGCTCACGCATTGTTTTTCCAGCTACAACTTGGTCTGGATTGTAATATTTAAACGCCATTGGATTGTCAGATTCTTTTCCTTCAAACTTAATTTGGCCAATACCTTTGTAGTATTCTTTATCTCCTAAAACTATCATTTTATTTATTTTTTTATTTGTTTGTTAATATTAATTCTAATTCTTTTTTCCAGTTTTGATATGCTTTTTCATATTCCTCTTTATTTTTTAAAGGAAGAAAAGTCATTACGTGATCGTTTGTTGTAATTCCTGAACCAAATTTTTCAAAGTCGCCATCTGTCAAGCCTACTGCTCTCGCCGCTCCTACTGCACCGGTTGTATTGTAAATTTCGATTTCATGACCAATTAATGTTGCTACGGTATTCGAGAAAATTTCAGAACGGAAAAGATTATCATTTCCAGCTCTAATGACATTAATTGTCGCATTATCATCTTTCAAACATTCCATTCCGTATACAAAAGAAAACGCAATGGCTTCCAAAGATGCTCTGAATAAATGCGCGTTGGTATGAATATTAAAGTTCAGATTTAAAATATGAGAACCAATGTTTTTATTATTGAACATTCTTTCGGCACCATTTCCAAACGGAATCACAACCAATCCTTGCGAACCTACATTGATCTGAGATGCTTTTTCATTCATTTCTTCGTACGACTCATTTCCGATATTGTTTCGCATCCATCGGTATTGAATTCCCGCTCCGTTTATATTCAGTAATTTTCCAACTCTCGGATTTGATTCTGTATAATTCACATGAACAAAGTTGTTTACACGAGTACTTTTTCCTGAATTAGTTTCTGTAACCGCATAGAAAACGCCAGAAGTTCCGCCTGTTGCCGCCACTTCTCCCGAACGAAGCACATTCAGCGACAGAGCATTATTTGGCTGATCTCCCGCTCTATACACAATCGGAATTCCCGCAGGAAGACCAGATTCTTGTGAAGCTTTCTCAGTAACAACACCTTGATTCGTAAAATTCTCTACAATTTTTGGCGTCAGTGACTGATCGATTCCGTAGTAATCTAAAAGCCAATCTGCCACTTTATTTTCTTTATAATCCCAAAGCATTCCTTCAGACAAACCATTTTTAGTTGTCGTTACTTCGCCTGTCAATTTCAAAGCGATGTAATCTCCTGGAAGCATGTATTTATCAATTTTGCTATAAAGCTGAGGTTCATTTTCTTTAACCCATTTCAGTTTCGAAGCAGTGAAATTTCCTGGCGAATTCAATAAATGCGACATACATTTTTCTTCTCCAATTTCGGCGAAAGCCTTGTTTCCAATTTCAACCGCACGGCTATCACACCAGATAATTGAATTACGTAACGAAGCACCTTCCTTATCAACAATCACCAATCCGTGCATTTGGTACGAAATACCAATTCCCTGAATTTTAGAAGCATCGATATTAGCTTCTTTAATTGCTCTTTTTGTTGCTGTACAAATGTATTGCCACCACATTTCTGGATCCTGTTCTGCCCAATCTGGGTGAATCGAAAGGATTTCCATTTCGTTTTGAGGCTCATTCAGAACAATGATTTTTTTGCCTGTTTCTGCTTCCACCAAGGCTGCCTTGACAGAAGAACTTCCAATATCATAACCGATATAATACATAACTTACAATGATTCTCTTATTATTAATTTAGTCGGCACATAACATTTCGTTTCTTCGTCATGCGTAATAAATGCCGCTGCTTTGGTTCCTAATTCGTTAAAATCAGTCGAAACAACTGAAATTCCTTTGTATATAAATTTCTTCATTGGCGTATCGTTGTACGAAAGCAAACCAACGTCTTTTCCAGGTTCAAAATCCTTCTCTTTGCATTGCTCTAAAAAGTATCCTAAAATCCTGTCACTTACACTGATATAAGCAATTCCTTTTTCAATATTGAACTTTTTCGGATCTGTGATGAGGTCATATTCAAAACCAAAATCAGCACAAAATTTCTTAAAAAACTCAACTGTTTCCCAAGGATGATTCGTGAAATCCGGATATACAAAATCTATTTTTTTATACTTTTTAAACAAATCAACCGCTTCTTTTAAAGCATCATAAAACGCTTTTCCGAAATCCTGAAAAACATAATTATTCGCTTTATCCGCTCTGATATTCCAGTCAATCAAAAGCAATTTATCTTTCGAAATCGCCGACAATGCTGGCGGAATATCCTTGTGGTCAAAATTCATCACCACATATTTGTAATATTTCCCGATTCCGTTATTAATGATTGTTTTAAAAACATCAATATTATAATGATGAAACTGTACATCAATAATTACATTATCAGGCAGATTATTCACAACCGAATGATACAAAACCTCTTTATAAGCCTTAAACGTATCCAAAACCAAAAGCACTTTTCTCGTTTCGCCCGCAACATAATAGCCTTTATTCGGTACAGAATCAATTACTTTTTGATCCTTTAAAATCGAATACGCCTTAAAAACCGTGTCTCTCGAAAGCTGATACGTTTTACAAATCACATTCACAGACGGAAGCAAATCTCCCTTTTGCAAAATATTCTCCGCAATCGCATTTGTAATCCCGTCAACCAACTGCTGGTACTTCGGAATATCACTTTCGTGGTTAATTATAAACTCAAATTTTTCTTCTTCTTTTGGCATACCGTTCTGTTCCGTTCTGTTATGCTAAAGTAGATAAAAATCTTTTACAAAAAATTATTTTTTAGATTAAAATTGTTATTTTTTTAAATGTGTTAATCTTCATAATTTGGGCGTGTTCGCCGCGGCGAATCGGGCTATCCGTTCCAAGTCCTCGCCTGCTCGTTCCTCGCGGCTGTGGGCTTTCCACTTCTATCCCTCACGCGAAACGGTTTCATAAGAACATTTATCCTAAAATTTGTCATTGCGAGGAACGAAGCAACCTCACTAAAATTGATTCAGCAAATGTGATTGCTTCGTTCCTCGCAATGACAAAAAAGCAAAATAAGAACAACACAACCGATTGTAATTTTTGCTAAATTTTTTTACACAAAAAACCTTAATCAATCAATCTTCTTATTCCATAAGGATCAATCGTAATAATCGAACCATCTTCTAGATAATCGATTTTGGTTACTTTCATGCTTCGCAAATGCGTTACGCCTTTCGACAAACTTGAATCGTGATAAAACAAATACCATTCGCCTTCCACTTCACAAATCGAATGATGTGATGTCCATCCCACAACCGGATTCAAAATTCTTCCCTGGTACGTAAATGGCCCATACGGATTATCGCCAATCGCATAACAAATAAAGTGCGTGTCTCCCGTTGAATACGAGAAATAATATTTTTCGTTGTATTTATGAACCCAAGAAGCTTCAAAAAAACGACGGTCGTTATCGCCTGCTTTTATCACTTCTCCATTTTCATCCAGAATTAAAATCTCTTTCGGCTCTTCGTCAAATTCCAGCATATCTTGTCGAAGTCTAGCCACGATAGGTCCCAACTCTTTTTCATCTGCTGTCGGCTCTTCATTATTCTGATCGTATTTATTATTTCGATATTTCTGAAGCTGTCCGCCCCAAATTCCTCCAAAATAAATATAATGTTTGCCATCTTCGTCTTCAAAAACGGCTGGATCAATACTGTAACTTCCTTTTATAGCTTCTTTTTCTGGAATGAAAGGCCCAGCTGGAGAATCGCTGACCGCAACTCCAATCTGGAAAATTCCGTTGGCACGTTTTGCGGGGAAATACAAATAATACTTTCCGTTTTTATGTGCCGCATCAGGCGCCCACATTTGCTTTTCTGCCCAAGCAACATCATCTACGTGCAGCGCAACGCCATTATCAACGGCTTCTGACGAAATGTCTTCCATAGAAAAAACGTGATAATCTTCCATCCCAAAATGATCTCCATTGTCATTAAACGGAATTCCCGCATCGATGTCATGCGATGGATAAATATAAATTTTACCGTTGAATACATGCGCCGAAGGATCGGCTGTATAAATATGTGATACTAAAGGCTTTGAAATCGCCAGTTCATTAATTTGTTCAAAATTAATGTGTTCAATGCTATCTTCAGGCATAGTGATATTTTATTTAAATAATTAAGTTCTTCTTTGTTTAAGTTCTGTTTCGATTCGCACTTCCATTTCTTTATTAATTTTATAGAAAAACAGCAATCCAGCTCCAATTAAAAAAGGGATTGCAGGGAAAATACTCACTAATAATTTGATTCCGTTTATCGCTGTTTCTGATTGTTGAGAAGTATTTGGAACGTAACGAAAATATCCTAAAAATAAGGTTGTTAAAGCGCCTCCAATACTCAATCCAGCTTTTAATCCGACCATCATGGCAGAAAAAATAATAGCAGTTGCACGACGGTTATTCAACCATTCTGAATAATCGGCAACATCGGCAATCATTGCCCAAAGAATAGGGATTGTGATTCCGTAGAAAAATCCGTGCAAGATTTGAGAAAAAAACATTAATCCGATTGACGCTGGCGGAAAGAAATAAAAAGCGATAATGAATAAAGTCGAAATGAATAAAAACACGCCGAAAACATTTCTTTTTCCGTATTTATCAGCCAGGTTTTTAGACAATGTGATTCCGACAATCATAAAAATAATTCCGCCCGCATTAAATAAACCGAAGCCCGCAGAAACAGGATCATTACCAAAATGATTCAATCCAATCGTAGTTAGAAAATCTAATATTGGCTGAATAAAAACGGCTAATTGTTCTTTGTTGACATAGTTTTCAAAATAATACACATACGAACCGCCTTTCATCGCCAAAGTCACAAAAACCAAAGTCGTCAGCGTAAGCATAATGACCCAAGGTCTATTTTTGATTAAATCGCTCAAATCTTCCTTAACACTTGACTTTTGTTCTGGTTTCGGAATGATTCTTTCTTTCGTTGTTAAAAAAGTAATCAAAAGCATGATTGTTCCGATAATCGCCAAAGCGGTCATTACTTTCTCGATTCCTATTGCTTTATCGCCGTTTCCAGCACTTTTTATAATTCCGAGCATAAAAACCTGAACGAAAAACTGAGCAAACATAACGGCAACAAAGCGGTACGATGACATACTATTTCGTTCTTTCATATCGCCCGTAATCACACCACTTAAAGCAGAATAAGGCAGATTATTTCCTGCATAAAAAAGCAGCAAAAAAGTATAGGTTATCACCGCATAAATTACTTTTCCTTTATAAGAGAAATCGGGAGTTGAAAATGCTAATAAAGCCACTACTCCAAGTGGAATTGCGGTTATTAAAATCCACGGTCTAAACTTTCCCCATTTGGTACTTGTTCGATCTGCTAAAACTCCAATAATAGGATTAAAAATAAAGGCTGCAACTAAACCAACGATCAGCATAATGATAGAAGAATCGGTTGGTGATAAGCCATAAATATCGGTGTAAAAATACGCCAAATATGTCATCAAAGTCTGAAAAACCAGATTAGCTGCTAAGTCTCCTAAGCTGTATCCAATTTTTTCTTTGATGGATAGTTTTTGTGAAATGTTAGTCATTCGTGGGTTTGTGGTCATTTGTTGGTAGTTATGTAAGCAAAAGTGGTTTCTAAAAATAAAGTTAGTCAGTTTTTTGGTCATTTCTCATCTCTAGGAAATGACAAGATTATTTCAATTTCCATTTAAACAATCGGTTGTGTAAAATTAGACAAAAAAACATATTATGCAAATTTACTTCACTTTATTTAAGTTATTTTTCAAACCACAACCGATTGTTGATTAATTTATCAAAACTTATCCTTTTTTAATACTTATTCTTCAGTTTCTTTAAGTTTTAAAATACTGTCGTAAGCTTTTTTATGTTTTAAATCGACATCAAACGGCAAAGGATAATTTGTTCTTCCTTTTATCGGCCAATCGTTTAACCAAGATTGCCCGTCATGAACGCCCCAAAAAGTTACCCTGCTGATTTTGTCTTTGTGTTTTAAAAATAATTTAAAAATCGAAGCGTAACGTTCTGCAAGCTTGTTTTGAATAGAATCTGGCAAAGCCTTTGGATATGGATTCATTTTCGCGCTTCCTTCAAATTTCTGACTGATCTCTGCTCCTTTTAAATCCCACGGATTTGGCAATACAGTAATATCCAATTCGGTAAACGCAACTTTAACTCCTAAAGCCGAATACTCCAAAATACTTTTTTCTATTTCTTCTAAAGACGGACTTTCTAATCTCCAATGCCCCTGAATTCCAACTCCATCTACTTTTCCACCTTCCGCTTTTATTTTTTTGATTAAAGCGATCGCTCCTGCTCTTTTTGCTGGTTCTTCGATATTATAATCGTTATAATACAATTCTGCTTTCGGATCAGCTTTTGCAGCTAATTTGAAAGCATTAACCAAATATTTTTCGCCAAGTGTTTTCAAAAAAACCGATTCTCTCAGAGTTCCGTCTTCGTTTAAAGCTTCATTTACAACATCCCAAGAACCAATTCTTCCTTTATATTTTGAAACAATCGTATTGATATGATCCTGCATAAAAGCCTTCATTTCTGTACTGTCAGCAATTTTCTCCATCCAAGGCGCTAATTGGCTGTGCCAGATCAAGGTATGTCCGTGAATAAACATTTTATTCTTTTCTCCATAAGACACAAATTTATCAGATAAAGCAAAATCATATTTGTCTTTCTGCGGATGAATGTACATGGATTTCATTATATTTTCGGCTGTAATCGCATTGAATTCTTTTTGAATCAAAGAATCTTCTTTCTCATTTTTGACTTCGATTTGGTTGGCGCTTAAAGCAGTTCCTATGTAGAAATCATCTTTATATACATCTTTTAATGAAGCCGTTTCTTTTTGCGATGTACAACTCACAGCCAGCAAGGTCGTGACGGCAAATAAATAAGGTTTAATAAATCTCATATCTTTTGGTTTAAATAGTTAATAGTTTTCTCTCCACGGAGACCTATCAGGTCTAAATCCGCAACGATTATCTTCAATGCTTATCCACAATCATATCATTTTGAGTGGGTAGTAATTTTCGTAAGTGACCCCGGAGGGGTTCGAACCTCCAACCCCTAAAACAGCTCTACAAAGATTGTCGTTTTTCATTGTGGAGCTTCTTGCGGAGATTTCTCCTTCGTCGAAATGACAAATAGAACGTGATACTTTATCGCATTATTCCTTCCTAAAACTCTCCGGCGGTCCTAAATACGACTCCAAAACTTTTCCTTCTTCCGTTTCAATAACAATTTTCTGAAGCACCAAAGCCGAATCAATCGCATAAATTTTCAAAACATGATTTCCTGCATTTTCTATTTGATGCGTTGACGTTATAATTTGAATATTGTTTGCAACCGATTCAGCCCAATTTTTCTCTGACGAATCTGTGTTGAGGTTCATAATTTGTGGTTTTTCCGAATCGAAAGCAATTCCGTATTTTAATCCGTCACCAATTTTAAAATTGATTGTTGGCGAAAAATACGCTTTTACCTTTACTTTTCCTTTGCTGAAAAAATGAAGATCATATTCTAATCTTGGCGATTGCTCTGAAATTTCAATTGGTTGAATATTCGAAGGCTTGATTGTTAATCCTGAATCTGTTTTACCGAGATTCGAAATTATAGTCCACTTTACAGAATTTGAATTTATTGCTTTAGAATAATTTTTGCTTTCTATTGAAATATAACCGTCGTTCTCTATAAAACCATGAACTTGAGCTAAATATTGATTTTTGCTAGTTGATGTTTCCTTTTTTGCCATCTCTTCAGCACTAACAACTTTTATCGCTTGAACTTCAGGCGCAATTCTCCTTGTTTTCGGGATTACATTTTTATCCGGTTGCTGCCAATTATCATAACCAATATGCGTTTGCGACATCATATGATTCCATTTTCCATTTGCTAATTTTGTATGATAATAATTCGTCAACTGACTGTCTTTTTCAAACAACTCTTTTACTTTTTCAGCATAAACATTTGCTAAAGCATTTCTCTTCTCTGCATACAAATGATTTTTAGCCGTTGCAACATACAATTCATTCAAATTCGAACTCGCCAAAACAGGAAACAAAACCAGCTGATAAAAAGCATCTTTATAATCGGGTTGCAATTTTTCGTTAATCGAATTGGCTTTTTCTACCAATTTCTGATAATCAGCAATAACTCGGTCAGCTTCGTTATAATTGGTTATGCTGTACGTTTTAGCATCTAATAATTCTGGTTTTCGACGAGCGTTATATTTCGTATATAACTTTAAAATCTCAGCAATTTCTTCTGAAAACTGATTTCCGAAATTCTCTTTTGCCCAATTCACATAATAATCTTGTAGATTTCCCGCATTAAACTTTTCTGGATTCCAAGCCATATCCAAGAAAAACTCAATCGGAAATTCCATTGGTTTGATGTCGCCCACATTTACAATCCAGATTTTATCAACTCCATATTGATATGCCAAATCCATTTGTTCCCAAGTTCGTTCGATTTGGTTGGTATTGATCCATTTGTAATTTCGCGGACCGCCGACATAATCGTAGTGATAATAAATTCCGTAACCGCCTTTTCTTGGTTTTGCGTTCAGTTCTGGTAATTTGCGGATATTTCCCCAATTGTCATCGCACAATAAAAGCGTTACATCGTCTGGAACTCGCATTCCTTTATCATAATAATCCTGAACTTCTTTGTAAAGCGCCCACATTTGTGGCGTTTCTTCCATCGGTTTTTTGGTTACTTCCTGAATGATGTTTCTTTGAGTTTTGACGATATTTTCTAATAAATCAATTGCAGTTCCTTCCGTCATCGGTTCGTCGCCATCGCCACGCATTCCAATTGTGACAAGGGTTTCCTTATTGCCCATTCTTTTAATTCCGTCTTTCCAGAAATTAATCAGAGCTTCCGAATTGGTATTAAAATCCCATTTTCCATTTGATTTTACCCATTCAGCATGTGCTCGAGTTAACGGTTCGTGATGAGAAGTTCCCATCACAATTCCGTATTCATCAGCTAAAACAGCATTCTGCGGATCTTCGACATAAAACATTCTGCCCCACATTGCTGGCCACAAATAGTTGCCTTTCATTCGCAGAATCAATTCAAAAACAGTATCATAAAATTTCGAATTGAATCCGCCGTATTTCTCAAAAGCCCAACCTGTCAAAGCTGGAGCCTCATCATTTATAAAGATTCCACGGTATTTTACTTTTGGTTCGCCCTGTGTATGAACTCCTGACAAAACATGCAATTCTGATTGTTTTTTCACAGGAACATCGGCCCAGAAATACCAAGGCGAAATTCCAATCTGACTCGATAAATCATAGATTCCGTAAATCGTTCCCCTTTTATCTGAACCTGCGATTACGAGTGCTTTTTTGATTCCCTTAAACGGGTTTTCGACAATCTGCGTTGTAAATTTTTCCCATTTTCCTTGAAGCGCGTTTCCATCAATTTTGCCTTTTTTAGCTAATTGATCAATGATTTCACTTTTTCCTAATGTTCCAATTATGACAACAAAATCTTCTGCCTCAGAAATCTTTTTAATTCTTTTTGGATGTAAATCCGAAACTTTAAAAATGTCATTTTCTAAATGTCCTACCACTTTTAAAACTCCTGCATAATCTTTATCGCTCACCAAAATCGAAGCTGTTTTTCCTTTTGAAACTAAAGGAAAACTTTCATTTGAAGATTCATTAACTACATATTTTTCTGGATTTATGGCGTGCAATTTTGTGCTTAATCCGATTAGGAAAAGCAGTAAAATAATGTAGGATGTTTTGATTTTTAAAGACATTGTGACAAGTTTTTTTATTTAATCTCTCAAAGTCGCAGAGTCGCAAAGTTTTATTTAAAAGCTTAAAAGAAAAAGTCTTTGCACCTTCGCGTCTTTGCGAGAAATTTTCTGCGTAAAAGACTTTTACAAATTCAATTTATAAGCAATCCCCATTTCCAAACCTCTCAATTCGGCAAGCCCTTTTAATCTTCCTGTCAACGAATAACCCGGATACGTTTCTGTTTTTTCATCTGCTTCGTGAAGAAAACCATGATCGGGGCGCATTGGCAGACTCACTTTGGTTTTATTCATTAAAAGCAATAATTTTTCTACAATTGCCCCCATATTTACATCGCCATCTAAATGTTCCGATTCTCTGAAAATAGTTTCGCTTTCGCGGATAGTATTTCTTAGATGTAAAAAATGAATTCGGTTTTCGTGATCGTCAATTATTTTCTCCAGATTATTTTTTGGATCAGCGCTTAGTGAACCTGTACAATAACACAATCCGTTTGCGGTTGAAGAAACGGCGGTAAAAATCGCTTTCAAATCAGCTTCTGTTGAAACAATTCTTGGAAGTCCCAAAACCGAAAACGGCGGATCGTCTGGATGAATCGCTAGTTTTTGTCCGTTTTGCTCCGCAATTGGCGTTACTTCTGATAAAAAATAAATCAGGTTTTCTCTTAGCTTTTCGTTATTGATATCGGCATAATTATCTAAAAGCGACAAAATCTGTTCTGCCGTAAAATTAATTTTACTTCCTGGCAATCCCAACAAAACATTTTTGAAAAGCAATGCTTTTTCATCTTCATTCAACTGATTTCCAAATTGCAATGCTTTTTCTTTTTCTACGTCCGAATAATAATTTTCCGAATTTGGCCTTTTCAAAAGAAATACATCAAAATAAGTAAACGCATCCTGATTGTACAGCAAAGCTTTACTTCCATCTTCATTTATAAAATCATGATTGGTTCTCACCCAATCCAGAATCGGCATGAAATTGTAGGTTATGATTTTGATGCCACAATCTGCCAGATTCTTTAAACTGATTTTATAATTTTCAATGTATTGCAAATAATTTCCAGAAGCGCGTTTGATTTCTTCATGAACCGGAAGACTTTCTACAACTGTCCACTCCAAACCTGCATTTTTAATTATTTGTTGTCTTTCCTGAATATCTTGAACTGACCAAATTTCCCCAACAGGGATTTGATGCAAGGCGGTTACAATTCCTGTTGCTCCGGCCTGTTTTATATCGATAAGTTTTACGTTGTCCTGGGGTCCAAACCAACGCATTGTTTGTTGCATTTTTATCATACTTATTTTTTTAATCTCGCAAAGTCGCTAAGATGCAAAGTTTTGTTTCCCGCAGATTTTGCAGATTGAGCTGATTTTAATCTTTTTAATCCTTTAATCTGTGGCTTTAAAAAACCTTTGAACCTTTGAGCCTCTGTCCCTTAGTAACTTTAAATTAAAATCCAATACTATTTCCGCCATCAACTGGCAAAATAGTTCCGGTGGTATATTTTGATTCGCTTAAAGCGAAATAATAAACGGCATCTGCAATGTCTGAAGGTTCGCCCAAAAAGCCCATTGGCGTTCTTCCTAACACTTTATTTTTTCTTTCCGGATCGCTGTCCAAGGCTTTAGCCGACATTTTTGTTTTGATAAAACCTGGGGCAACACAATTGACACGAATTCCGAGTGGCGCTAATTCAACAGCCATAGCGCGCGTCATAGATTCTATTGCACCTTTGCTCGCCGAATAAGCAATTACTTTTGGGATTCCGTATTGTGAAGCCATCGAACTGATGTTTACAATACTTCCTGCTCCGTTTTCTTTCATATTTTTCACAACTGCTTTGCTTACGGCAAAAACACTCAAAAGATTGGTGTGAATTATCGAAAAGAAATCTTCATCAGTCACATCCAAAAATTCTTTTTTAAGATTGATTCCGGCATTATTTACCAAAATATCAATTGGGTTTTCTTTTGTAATGTTTTCGATCATTGCAGGAATTCCAGCTAAATCATTTAAATCAAAGATTACCGGAATAGCATTTTCTCCAATTTCCTTGCAAGCCTCTTCAGTTTTATCTTTTGACCTTCCGATTATGTAGGTTTTGATTCCGTTATCACAAAGTTTTTTTGCTGTTGCAAATCCTAATCCCGAATTTCCTCCGGTTACAATTGCTGTTTTATTACTCATAATTTTTAAAATATATTTATCCATTTCCCGGTGCAAATGGGAATTTTAACGATTTAAAATAATCTAATTTTTGTGTAGGTTTTTCTACTCCTGCCGGAAGTTCTTTTTCAGAAAATTGTTGGAAATACAGTAAACAGGCATCGCGCCACCATTTTGCTTCTTTGTACTGAATTTTCAATAACATTTCGACTTCATGAAAACGCTCGCTGTCAATATATTTTTCGGTTTTCCTCCAAACATTCTGCATTTCATTGACTTGATTTACGCCTTCCTGATATTTCAACGCCATGCCATTCCAAAGCGTCTGGCCATTTTTCAATTTATAATCCCATGAAACGTGATGAAACCATAAAAGATCTTTCTCTGGACAAGTTTCCAAATTATCAAAAAGTTTTTCAACTTCAGGCGCGTATTGGGCAGTTGCATTCGTTCCTGTTTTAGATCGATCGAAACCAATTCCGTTTTTATCGGCTTTATGATAATACGTCGGATTCCATTCTGGTCTTGATAAATTTGAAACCCAAGGTCCTGGTCCGTAATGATGGCCAGTGTCCATAATATGATGTAGCCCTAAAGGTGTCATGTAATTTACTACTGCTTCGCGAGATTCGATCATGATATTTTTTACAGGTCTAATGAAATTTTCATCGTTAGAAAAAGTACTTCGCAACCATTCATCAGCAATAATTTCCGAATCTAAATACGGATTCCAAGCCAGCCTTCCGAAACCGTACCAATTTGCCTGCGCAAAAGGATGTCCTGTCCAGTTTAAATCGTTTCCGATATTGGCAACGCCAGCAATTCCTGTTAGTTTATTTTGATATAAAGTTCCATCCACAACTTTGGCAACGGTCGAACCTTTTCCTTTTCGATACGTATCTGATTCTAAAACTTCTTGAAATAATTTGGGTAGAAAAACCAAATGCGTGCTAAAGCCTAAATATTCCTGCGTGATTTGAAATTCCATCATTAAAGGCGTTTTTGGCATTGCTCCAAATAACGGATGAAAAGGTTCTCTCGGCTGAAAATCAATCGCTCCATTTTTTACCTGAACAATTACATTTTCTTTGAATTTTCCATCGTAAGGCTGAAATTCTGCGTAAGCTTGTTTCGCACGATCATTAGCATCATGTTCCGAATATACGAATGCTCTCCACATAATTACACCGCCAAAAGGCGCAACAGCATCGGCAAGCATGTTTGCTCCGTCAACGTGATCTCTTCTATAATTTTGCGGACCAGGCTGACCTTCTGAATTGGCTTTCACCAAAAAACCTCCAAAATCGGGAATTCGTTTATAGATTTCTGCTGCTTTATTTTTCCACCATTTTATAACTTCGCGATCTTTTGGATCTGCCGTTTTTAGATTTCCAATTTCGATTGGTGCTGAAAATCTTGCGGTTAAATAGACTTTTATTCCGTAAGGTCTAAAAACATTCGCTAAAGCTTCCACTTTTTCCAAATATTGTGGCGTCAGAATTAAAGCATTCGCGTTTACATTCGTCAAAACCGTTCCGTTAATTCCGATTGAAGCATTCGCTCTAGCGTAATCAATATAACGCTGATCTATGAAATCAGGAAGTTTCTGCCAATTCCAAAGTGAAAATCCGGCGTAACCTCTTTCAACTGTTCGATCTAAATTATCCCAATGATTCAGAATTCTGATATTTGTTTTTGGAGAATCGGCAATATTTAAATTTTTAACCGATTTATTAGTTTGTAAAATTCTCAGAAAATTAAAAACTCCGTATAAAACGGCAACATCATTTTTTCCTGAAATAATAATCTGTTTTTTGTTTTCAATAGAAACTGATTTGATGATAAAACCTTCTTCATTTATTTTACCAAAATCAGATTGTAGTTCTTTTTTTATTTCGGAATTTAAATTGGATTGCGAACCAACGATTAGATTATTTTCTCCTTTTACATCTGATTTGATTTCTGGAATGAAACCCAGCATATCTTGAAATCCCGTTTTAAGTTCTTTTTCCGCAATTTTAATAGTTTCTGAATTTCCTAAAACAACAATTCCTTTTAGATTGTTTTTGTATTCTGAAGCTATTGCAGAATTGTTCACAGTGTTATACTGCAACCACAATTTATAATCCTTTTGAGCAGAAGCCGAAAAGGAAATCAAAAGAAAGAGGAAAACAAATCTTAATGAAGCCATTTTGGTTTTTAATTTATTCTTTAAAATTTCCATTTTGAAAGAATCAATGTTTTTCATTACAATAAAAATATTTGATAAAATTTTAATCTAAAAAATAAATTATCCTAAACAAAACAACAATCGCAATCGGTTGCGTAAAAATATAAGATTGTTATTTAAGAAAAAAATTTTAGCGCTGCTTTTTTCAAAAAAAATAATTTCATAAACAAATAAAGGCAGGATAATTTTAAAAACTATCCTGCCTACAGTATGGTAAATTTTAGATTCCTTATTTCTAATTTATCTTTTGTAATATGCTATAATACTAGCTTTTGCCAAAGTTTGGTTCCAAAGATTGAATCCTACTACAGCTGGGTTTGTATTCTCGTCTGTTCCCAATTTATCGGTTTTTAAAGCATAAACCGTAATAATGTATTGATGGTATCCGTGGCCAACTGGCGGACAAGGCCCTCCAAATCCTTTAATTCCATAATCGGTAACACTTTGAATTGCTCCTTTTGGAACAAGATTTTTTGTTCCTGCATTGGTTACCAATTCGTTTACGTTTGCTGGAATATCAAATACAACCCAATGCCAGAATCCACTTCCCGTTGGCGCATCAGGATCATACATTGTTACGGCAAAACTTTTGGTTCCTTCTGGAGCATTTTTCCAAGATAATTGCGGAGATTGGTTTTCACCCGAACATCCAAATCCGTTGAATTCTTGGACTTTAGTAGTTTCTCCTCCTAAATCTTTACTGCTTAATGTGAATGTTTTTTGTGCAAAAATAGATGTCGAAAAAATCGCTGACATCGCCAAAATTAAACTTAGCTTTTTCATTTTATCTGATTTAAAATTTTAAGCAAAGTTAGATTTGGAATCGCCGAATAATTTTAGACAAAAGTTCAAAAACTATTGCTAAAAGCTCAAATTGTTTTATAATGTTTGGGCGTTACACCATATTTGATTTTATAAGCCTGACTGAAGCTTGAAAGATTTTCATAACCAGCTTCAAAATAAACCTCTGAAGGGCTCTTTTCTTGACTCAACAAATAATGCGCATGTTCCAGTCTTTTGTTTTGAAACCATTTTATAGGCGATTCAGAATAGTATTTTTCGAATTCTCTTTTAAAAGTCGAAACACTCATGTTGCATAAAAAAGCCAATTCTTTCAAAGTCAGTTTGCTTAAATGACTGTTTTCGATGGTCCTAATGAATTTTTGTGCCGCATCATCACTGTTTGTTGTCAAAGAATAAAGAAAATCTGTTCCGTATTTATCAGTCAAGTAAAGCATAATTTCTTCAAATTTAACTTCCAATAATTTTGACTGAACCGCTTTAGAAAGGTTAGAAATATCAGTTAAACTTTCTACAAAACGTTTTAAGAAATCATCATAATCAAACGCATAAACTGACTTTGACTCAATTGATTCTGATCTTTCAGATTCCATTTTTCTAATGAAATTATGAAGCATTTCATTAGAAAAAAACAAAAGAACACTTTTATAAAGAGAAATTTCAGAAACTCTTTTTTCTGTCATTAAACAATTTCCAGATCTCATTACAATAAACTTTGAAGGTGTTATTGACAATGCTTCATTATCAAAAATGACTTCTTTCGTTCCTTCAATTAAAAAACTGATAATATTTTGATTTAAAATAATTTGCTGTTTCGAAACGTCTTTAGAACTACTATAACCCACAACATGAACTTGTTGCGATTTTTCTAAATTCATTTCTTCTGGAAGTGTAATTGTTTTCATAAAAAAATATTGGCTTACCAAACGAATCGATAAGCCTTACTATTTAGAATATTTTTGATTTTATTTTTGAGTAGATTCTCTTGCGAGTACTTCTGTATTTAAAAAGGTAATTTCTTTTGCATCATCATTTTTAGCCGATTTCAAATTCTTGATGATGATTTCTGCCGCTGCTTTTCCCATTTTTTCTGCGGGATGTGTGATAGTCGACAAATTAGGATCGATAATCTGAGAAATCGGGTCATTATTAAAACCAATTACTTTAAATTCTTCGGGTACTTTTATACCTCGCTTTTTAGCCGTTTGTACAGCGCTTACTGCCAGAATATCTCCAGGAGCAAATAATCCGTCTGGCATTGGTTTTAAATCAAACAAAGCATTGCTGGCTTTTACACCATCTTCGTAAGTAACTGAATTTAAATTGATAATCAGGTTTTCGTCAATATCAACATTATGATCTTTTAAAGCTTCTATGTAGCCTCTTTTACGTTCGTTATATAAATTCCCTAATTCCGATCCTGCTGTAATGTGAGCAATACGAATACACCCCTGCTCAATAAGATGTTTAGTAGCCTTATAACCAGCTGAATAATTATCAATCACCACTCTAAAAGTATTATAATCTTTCGGAACCCTGTCAACAAAAACTAACGGAATATTATTATTTGAGAATTGATGAAAATGCGACGTATCGCGCGTTTCCATAGCGAGCGAACAAATTACACCGCTTACACGATTACTGTAAAGGGATTTCGCCATATTTACCTCCTCTTCATACGAGTCATGCGACTGCATAATGATTACCGTATAATCTGATTTTTGAGCCGTAATTTCGATTCCGCTGATTAATGATGATAAAAAGGGCTGTGTAACGGTCGGAATCAAAACTCCAATGGTTTTAGTTTTGTTGCCGCGCAAACCTGCCGCTAAAGTGTTGGGAACAAACCCCATTTCTTCAGCCGTTTTTTTTACTTTCTTTATCGTTTTATCACTAATCGTGTGATGATCCTTTAAAGCTCGTGAAATGGTTGATGTTGCCAAATTAAGCCTTTCAGCAATATCGTAAATCGTTACATGTTTATTTTCTTCCATAAAACAAATAATAGAAGATGTAAATATAAGCTATTTTTCTTTCACGTTTATATTTTCAAAACTCAGCAACAATTTGAGCCATTAATCATCTTTTTTGTCTTTTAGAATTTTACCATCTTTCGTAAATTCCAAATCAATATTATTCGTTAAATCTACATCAAGATCTTTGTGTCCATAATCGATGTGCGTTATTTTTTCATTTGGATGCTTTTTGGCTACATAAGCTTTAATGTTTTCCGGAATAAAATCTGTCGGAATTGGCTTGTCACCGCCATCTACTTCACGATACGATCCATCTTTCCAGAATTCGACTTCTGTTCCGTCTTTCAATTTAACTTCATAACCTTTTTCACCGTGCTCTGCATCTTTTTTAGCAATTTCTACGGAAGTATGACTAAAATGTTTCTTTAAAAAATCTTGTGCCGGTTTTGGCAGTTCTGTTACTTCAATTTTCTTCTGTGCGCTGGCCGAGACTGTTAACATCAACAATGCTATGGCTAAAAACATTCTATTTTTCATAATCCATTCATTTAAGTAAAGTCATACTAATTTACAGTAAGAAAATCTACATTCAAATTAATTTAAGAAACTTTTAGCCTTTAAAAAAATCATAACTCACTGACATACAAATAATTTAAAACTTTATTTTATGATTATAATATCACAACTTCATTTAAAAAAATTATTTTTCAGAAGATTTATTTCAAATGTTTTGTAGTACTTTTACCTACCAATCAGAAGAAAAGAATCTCCAAGTTTACAAAACCTAAAAAATTATTCTTAGTTAGAATACAAACCAAAAACGTATGGCAATCTGGTCCAAAAAGCTTTATTTAATGCTTTTTGTCTTTTTATCTTTCAATCTACAGGCACAGATTGAAAATAAAAAGAAGACTTTCGCTGTCAAAAAAATTTCTAACGTTAAACACGATCCAAAAATTCTAGATCTTTATAATTTATACAATAATGGAGAAGAAAAAAAGGCTTATAAAAAAGCGCATTTTCTTTTAAAAACAAAACTAGATAACCGATCTATTGCAAGTGCAAATCTTCTTCTTGCTTACTATTTCAACAAAAGAGCCGTCATCGACTCCTCCATTTACTATACAAACCAAGCCTTTAAGTATAACACAACCGCTAATGATTCTTTAAAAAATCGGCTTTTTTCTTTGGGATATAATTTGTTGGCAATTAACAACAACAAACGAGGTTTATTTAACGAAAGTAAAAAATGGCATCTTAGAGGCATCGAAGCTTCGCTAAAATACAATGAGAAAAATCTTTTTTACACACATACGCATGGTTTAGCGCAAACCTATACAGAGCTAGGCGATTATCAAAATGCTTTAAAATTATTTAAACAATGTTTGGAGTACAAAGACGATTCAGAAATAATTCTAGGAAGTTATATCAACATTGGAGATATTTATTCCAGGCTGAAAGATTACGATAATGCGATTGACTATTATAAAAAAGGAAAAAACCTCTGTGAGAAAACCAATAACTTCCAAGGAAAAGCAACAATATTACTTGGTTTAGGCGAAAATTATCAATCGCAAAACAAATATCAGGAAGCGCTAAAAATGTTTCAGGAGGCGCTTGCTATTGCTGACGAAAATGAAATGAATCAATTAGCAATTATTTCAAGAATCACCATTGGTGATTGCTATATTTCACAGAAAAAATATAACGATGCAAAATTGATTTTCTCTGAAGCACTTCAAAAATCAATACATTTTGGATTACTTCAAAATCAAATAGACATCTATAATGAATTGCGAAAAATTGCTATAGAACAAAATGATTACAAAAATGCTTATTCTTTTTTTGAAAAATCAACTCGAATTAAAGACTCTATTTCGAAATTGGAAAGAATCAAGGAAATTAATGAACTAGAAGTCAAATATCAAACTGCACAAAAACAAAAAGAAATTGATTTTTTGAAATTTGAAAATGATGCTAAAAAACTAACATTAGCCACTCAAGAAGAAGCAATTAAAAATATGATTCTTCAAGATGAAATTTCAAGAAAAAATAGTGAGAATACGATTCTTGCGTATCAAAACACATTCTATAAAAAGCAAAATGAAATATCGTTACTGAAAAAAGAGCAACAATTAAAAGAACTAGAAATCAATCAGCAGAAAAAACTTAAATTTTTTACCATAAATGCTTTTCTCATTTTATTGATTCCCATAATTGCGCTTTTATTTCAATTTTATAAAAGATTTAAAGTCCAGCATTTATTAAATATTAAGCAGACTGAAATTAGTACTCAAAAAATAAACAGCATTTTAAAAGAGCAGGAATTAGAATTAATCAAAGCTTCAATTGCTGGGCAAGACAAAGAGAGACAGCGTATTTCGCAAGAACTTCATGACAGTATTGGTGGGAATCTTGCCGCAATTAAATTGCAAGTAAACCATTTAAATCCTTCTAATTTTTCGAATATTCAAAAAATAAGCCATCAGCTTGATGAAACCTATCAACAAGTTAGAAATTTATCGCACACTTTACTTCCGAAAAAATTCAATCAGAATAATTTTATTGAAGTTTTAGAATCCTATTTAAACAACATAAGCGAGGCAAGCAAAATAAGAATTTCTTGTATTCCATACCCGAAGAAAGAGATTAATGAATTGAATGAAAATATTCAAGTTGAGGTTTTTAAAATTATTCAAGAACTTCTAACTAATGCAATTAAACATGCTAACGCTTCTGATATCGAAATTCAGCTGAATTATATTGAAAATATATTAAATCTCTTATTTGAGGATAATGGAATAGGCTTCGAAATCGAAAATACATCCAAAGGAATTGGACTTATTAACCTCCAAAACCGAATTAACAAACTAAATGGATCATATCTAATTGACTCAAAATTAAAACGAGGTACCATTATCAATATTGAAATTCCAATTTTACAATCAAAATCAAGAATTCAAATTAAAGGCATAGATCTGAAAAATCCGTTTGATGAGTTGAAGAGCAACTAATATATTTATGAAATGAAGAAAATTAATCTACTTATTGCTGATGATCATACGATGTTCTTACAAGGTCTAATTTCTTTGTTAGAACAAGAACCGAATATCAATATTGTTGATAAAGCCGTAAATGGAATAAAAGCGTTGGAGATTATTAAAAAAGGCATTATTGATTTTATAATTCTCGACATAAGCATGCCAGAAATGGATGGAATTGAATTGAGTAAGATTCTTAAAAAACATTATCCGCAAATCAAAATCTTAATAGTAAGCACACACAGTAATGTTATGATTATTTCGAGATTAATAAGAATTGGCGTAAATGGATATTTATTAAAAAATGCTGAAAAAGGAGAGTTATTAAGAGCTGTCAACTCAATTGCTTCAGGCGAAAATTACTTTGCAGAAGAACTAGAAGAGAAACACGCTATAAATAGTTCTAGAATTGAAAAACAAGTTTCCAATCTAACGGAATTAAGTTCAAGGGAAAAAGAAATTTTGATACTTATTACGCAAGAATACAATACCGCAGAAATCGCAGAAAAAACTTTTATAAGTCTAAATACTGTAAATACGCACCGCCGCAATTTATTATCTAAATTAAATGCTAAGAACACAGCTGGTCTGGTAAAATATGCTGTAGAAAATGGTTTAGTAGATTAATCAGATGATGCTTAAATACAACTAAGCTCGAATAATATAGTAAAGCTCCCCAATGCTAGTACTAGTAGTTATTCGAGCAAGTAATTAAAATTGCATGACAATATCAATTTAATTCTCCAAAAATAGCTTGACACACCTCGTTTACATTGCAACTTTATACAAAACTAATACTCTACATTTTCTTTCACATCATTATAAATAATGATTTTCACGTTTAAAATTTAATTCTTTTAATAAAATTATGATGTTTCCTTAGGGGCAGTGCTACGCTGCATCTTTTACAGATGGGGTTTTAGGGAAGAAGAAAGGTTCCGTTTTAGGAGCTTTTTCCCAGAAGGGATATAAAACAGAAAACCCCATCCGTATTGGATGGGGTTTTCAAAAGAAAGGCGACGACATACTCTCCCACATAACTGCAG
>NZ_JBHNPP010000030.1:0-55087 GCF_042436695.1 Flavobacterium sp. HJSW_4 | reverse complement strand
TCCGGTAACATTTTCATTACCAGTATAAACTGGTTGTAGCCATTTATGAGGAAATTGAAGCCCTACGCTAATTTCATTAATAGCCATTCTAAACTGAAGTGTTAAAGCCTCTTTGATGTTTTTTTCGATATTATCGAAATAGCGAGCAAACAATTTCTTCAAACGATCTAATCCTTCATTTCCTACGTTTAGAAGAGTATCGTAAGCAAACTTTAGCAAATCGATGTCTAAACTTCCTATTTGTTGTGATAAATGCTCTACTTGATTATCAAAAGAGGCATTTGTGTCGTTTAAAGTTGCTAAAGCGTCTGTGTGTACGCTATTAAACTGATTAACAAAATCTACTAATGCATTAGCACCAGGATAAAAAGTATTAATAAGTTCATTTAAAAATGTTTTTTCGTTGATTTCTGCTAATTCAAAAAGAATACGTAACACGGATTCAATAGTATTGTCGAATGATTCAAAGTTGAAATCATTGATGTACTTTAGAATAATCCAAGAGTAATCAAAACTGATTGGAATTTCAGTGTTACCATCGACAGTTGGATTCAAAACCAGCTTTAAATCTTGCGCAAGCGGAATATCAAGTCCAAGTGAATTGTACGTGGTTAATGTCATGCTGTAAAAACCAGAAGAGTTGTCATAACTTTGGCTGGCAATTAAATCTTTGACAAAAACAGAATCAAAAAGACTTGCGAGGGCATCTCTGATTGCCTCTAATTCATTAGGGATTTTGTCTAATGGTAATAATTGGCTTAACGAGGGGTGCATTATTTGATTTGACATATTCTAAAATTTATTTTCTGTTGTTAGTGGTTTACACAAACTCATTCAATTTTTTTAGGATCTTGCTGTAATTCTCTCCAAATGTTTCTGTTAGAACAAGGCATAGGTAGAGTGCATTCCTTTCGAGCAAGAGAGGACAAAATAATTTTGAAATGTGTTTTTGTGTTGTGTTTTACCTGTTCCTTAGGTAGTTGTGTTTTTTAATGGCATAATGACCATGAATTTTTAATTGTTTCAATAGTTAGTTAAAAAACATTGTTGTTAAGTCTTTTTGTCTAAATCAGAAAATTGTGTTTATATGTGAATTTTGCTTTTAATTTTGATAGTTGTTTCTTTTTCACATTGCAAATATTTGAAAAAAAACAGGCTTAAAAAAACGGATGCAAGGTCACTGAACAATTGTATTTTAAGACTTAACACAGTTGTTCAGAAGGTGAACAATTATGTTTTTTTGGAGGAAAGATGAAATGAATGTTTGCTTTTAAAAGCAAAGAGAATTTTAATGTATTACTTCTATGAAATGAAGTATGTAGAAAAAATGTCTGCTTTAAAAGCAGCATAAAACTACCTTTTACTGCGCCTAAAACTTAAGCGCAGTATTGAGATAGTGTTTTGTAAAAAACTAATTGTAGTATTCGATTTTTCTTTCGGCAACCAAAGTTGGTTCTCCATCTGGTGTTCCTTCAAGAAACATGTTGCATTTTATCCAGTTGTTATGGTTGTCGTATTCGTAGGTGTAGTAGCGAACTTTTACTTTGAGATTTTGTTCGGAATTATCAGGAATAAATTCTTTTTGTATAAGATCTCCTTGCTCATTATAAATCTTTATGAAATTTTTGGTTGGATTTGAAATTTCTCCAGGACCAGTAACGATGCATTTAACCTTTTCTACGTAATCTTTGGTTGGATGGTAAATATATTCTTCTTTAGCTACTATTTTTTCACAGCCATACATGGTTGTTTGTGTTATTCTACCTTGCTTATCGTATTTATACTGTAATTGCAAATCATCACAAAAAGGACTTTCTGTACCCATATCTGTATAAGGTATGTTTTTACTAAAAGCACCTTTAATTATTTTTTGGTTTGCAACAAGGCCGTCTTTATCATAAATAAACAATTTCCGAGTACTTAAATCGCCATCATTTGGTTTTTTGTCATCTATTGTTGGAGCCGCTCGGTAAACACAAAAAGATTGTTCTTCTTGAATTCGTCCTTGTTTATCATAGATGTAATTATAGACATCTACGTCGTATTCTTGCCATATTTTATCTCCAATAATTACTGTATCTTTAGACACATTGATTTTGTTTAACTTTTGAAGCAAATTATGATTGTGTACTGGAATATATTGCTTTAATGATATTTTATGTTTGTTTTTTTCTATCCAATCATTCTCATCATACTCATAAGACTTTGTTTTCTTTTTATCGACATTCATTACATAGTTTTTACTTAAAGAAGATCCGAGCCTTTCTTTGATTCGGCCAAGTCTGTCAAAGTGTAAATACTTATAACCATGGATATCATTATTACGCAAAAAATCACTTTTCTCAGCCTCTGTTAAGTTTTGTTTGGCAACATCCATTTTAGAATAAACAACTTTTACAGAATCTCTTAAATTTTGACCCGTATAATCATTTCTTTTTTCAGATAGTAAACCGCTATATTTTTGTTTAGATTGTGCTTTAACATTAATTGAGAATAGTAATGAATTGAGTAACAAAATTGAAAGTAAAAATTTCATAAATATCGTTTTGTTTTTCTAATAAAATAATTATTAAAAATAAGGATATTAAATTAGTTTATTCTCATTTTTTTTTCAATAAGTTTTTTGAGATTAATCTTCTAATAATTTAAAAACTTTTTTCCCTTCAATACGACCATTAGCGCTCGAAGGAACAAATATGTTCCGAATGTTTTGATAAATAAAACGTAAAGGATCATCCTCTTTGAAATATGATATTGCACCTTTTTCATAAAGTTTTGCCTCATATGTTAATGTCGCAGCCAAATCTAGTCCAACGCCAGCAGTCAATAGTGCTCCACCTCCTTTTAGAGTTCCGCCAAATGCACCACCTAGTGTACCTTCCAGTGTTATATCAAGTTTCCCTAAATCAGTAATAAAACTAAAAAAGTCTATAATATCAGAAGTATTGTAATCTAGATCTTTTGGTTGTTCTCCGTCCATATATAAATTGGCAACTATAATACCTTTGATATATTCTTTAAAAACATTCAAATATGTATTAATTGTCGGCTTTTTGCTATCATCTTCATCGTCTATCATTTTATCTATTTTCCATAAAAGTCCTCTGACCGAGCTTCCAGGAATTCGATCTTTACCATAAAGGGAAGTGTAGTATAATTCACCTTCTATCTTTTTTTTGTGATTCTCATTTTTATTATACTCCTTGATAGCATTTTCAATTAGAGTTCTATATTTTAAAATATCTGTATCAACTTTCTTTTGATCAGGTTCTTCCGAGTTTACAATGTATTTTAAGTATAATTTCTTTAAAGTAAATTCAATAACTTGACGAATTAAGCTTGGATTAATTTCCATTTTCATGTCAAGTCCCAAACCAGCTATAATGAAAAAATTGTCTGGACCGATGTTCTCCAGAGTTGCATTTAATATTTTTGTTGTTAATTGTATTTCTGTATTCCCTTGATCGCCGGAATTATATGCATCAACAGTTCTGTTTGTAACACCATCGTCATTGACAACTTTTTTAATTAACATTTTTTTGCCTCTATTATCGTGTAGGTACCCAATTTTTTTTCGATATTCAATGCTTTTAATCAATTTAAAAATGCTTTCAAAATCATAGTAGTCATGATCATGATCATTTTCAATTTTTAACATATCGAATAGCACTCCCATATCAATATTATATTTTACTTCCGTACCTGGCTGACAAATGCTGCCTACATCGCCTGTATTAGTCGCAAAATATATGGATACCTCTGTATCAACATTATTGTCTAGATTATCACCTCGTTTATATTTGAGTGTTCTATTATTGTTTGTTGAATTAATGGCATCAAGGTCTATATGGTTAAAAGCAAAATCTAATGCATTTATTAAGTTAGGACTTGATTTCCTATTAAGCTTCCAGTTTATTCCATACATTAATTGTACGTCAAAGGATAAAAGACTAGTTAGCAAAGTAGTTATATTTCCAATTGGGGTAATTCCAGCAAAAAGTTTATAAAGAAGTCCCATTTTAAGTTTTGTATCTAGAACTGCCTTAACATAGTTTTTACAATCTATTTCAATATTTTCGAAAACTCTATGCTTCTCTTCACCCTCGTAGGGCATTGTTCCATAATCTGCTTTAAAACTTAAGGAAACGCCTGCATTAAAATTAGCATCGACACTTAAACTTGGTAACTTATTTAAAAGATTCCCAGCCTGCCCAAAACTTCTATTTGTATTTTGGACCTCAGGACTTTCTGAATTTTCGGTAGGCATTCGGAGGGCATTCTCATTATCTGGACCTACTTTTGCAAGAAGACCAGCACTAATACTAGGATCCACCCCAATCTCCATATTTGTTAAATATTGATTTGGATCAAGATTAAGTATTTCGAAATGATTTAAAATTTTTGCCAAAGAGTTTATGATTGATCCTGCAAAAACACTCATAATCATTGTTAATAATGCTGTCTCGTCTTTTCTTACTGGAAAAGTATACTCTGTTGATATACTGAAATCTACACCAACACTAGCACTAACGCCTGTCCCGATTTCAAATTTTCTCCTAGATCTTCCATGACCAAATCTTTGACCTAATTTTACAGTATAACCTTGATATTCATCTACAGAAACGCCTAGTGTAGATTTTACTTTATAAACTATTTTAAGCTCCTCTCGATCAGTTATCTCGCGTTTAAGGCTTTTTTCAATTCCACCTTTGGTATTAATTGGAAGTCCCCAAGTAACATTTGCTTTAGCATCGAGCACACCGCCGAGCCCTCTGGGCCAATTGCTAGCTACAGAAATAGCAAAATCGTAAGCAGACTTAAAAAAGGCAAGAGTTTCATCATATAGTTTTTTGGCATCATTTTTTACTTCGCTAATTACTGATGTAAGACTGTCAATAAGAATGTCTAATCCATGATCAACAACATAATCCATTACCGATGTCTGAGGAGCTCCTGGAAATATAGGAGGCAAAACAACAGGAACTAACATATCATTGTACCTAAAACTTAAAAAATAAAACATTGAATCTGCAAACTGTCTTGAAGGTATTCTAATATTTTTGCCTTCAATCATTTTAAAAGAAGTAGTATTCCCTTCAGCATCAAAATTAATTTTGGATTTTGGATTCAAACCTTCCATTTTTTTTAAAAAGCGATTGTAATTTGGAAGAGCTGATTCAGAATCAATTGGCTTAACATTAAAAATATTTACATCATCAAGATGGTTAATCTTATATCTTTCATAACCATTATCACCAATTACTCCCCATTCTTTTACTTCTTCTCCAACCTCTTCAATGTTGTAATAATAAATTAGATTAAGATAAAATTGATAACGGGCATCTTCACTTCTTTTGTCTTTAGGAAATAATTCTCTTTTAGGTAATGTAAAAATAACAGAATTATCATATGGATTTATTATAGGAAACCCATTAGAATCACCGCCATAGTAATTGTCTATTACAATTTGTGAAAGAGTATCACCTTTCTGTACTTTATGTAATTTAGCATTATCATCATCAAATAGTAAAGGTGGTGTATTTTCTTGTTCTAAAGGAAAATATAAGAGAGGGATTTCTGTGTTATTAAATTCAAGTTGAGTGTTTATTGTATTTAAACCAAATATGAATTCAGAACTATCAATTTTTTTTTCTTGGATAAATCTTTGAACGTTTTTATTCTTTAAAAGTTCATTTTTACTTTTATTAGAAGGATTTACTATTGTGTTCTTATTCTTGTTATTATTGCTAAGATCTTTATGTATAACTGATCCCGTAATGACAGAATCAGTTTCAACTTTTATCATTTCACCATTTTCTGTTATGGAAATAAAATATTCATATTTATTATTATTAAATGATTGCTTGAAATTTAATTGTTTGTTAGAGGAGCTTCCGATGTATTTTTTTCTTTCTGCATCAAAGAACTCATTACCCAAAAACTTTCTGTCAATTGCAAGTAATGTTTCAGAATTTACTGTTCCTGTTATTGGAATACCTTCCCAAGATTGAAATTTTTCTATGGCGTCTTTTAAATTTATATCAAATTTAAATGTGTTAGTGTTTAATTCAGTAATAACATAATCGGGATATATATCATTTCGTTCGTTGATAAAATTTAGTGCAACTTTAATTAATTTTACAGCTTCATTTTCTGCCCCTACTTTTAATGGACTATTTATTGTATCATTTTTTGCAAGCCTTACTAAAAAAGGATTATTACGAAAAATTAAACTCTGAAGGGTACCTCCGTTATTACTATTGACAAGGTTTTGTTCTGCTAATGGAATATTATTTATAGCATCTTTTGATATATATATAGGCATAGTTTAAATTTTATTATTTTTAATTTGTTCCTAATTTGCACTAGTTAAACTAATAGGCAAGCTATTGTATGTGATGTCATTTATAGAATTTGAAATATCTAAGAAAGACAACGTCGCATCCTCATTTTCTACCAGAAGAGGTGTTCCTAATGTTAAAACATAATTCTCCAAAGTAAATTTTCCATAATTTTGGTAAAAATGTTCCTTGCATTTTATATATAGAGGATGACCAAGAAATTCACCTTGTGCCTGTTGATATGCTTTTAAAGCATTATATTCGTTATGGGTGAAAGTAATAGCTTCAAAAGTTTGAAAAATAGAATCATAGTCGCTCAAATCTCCTGATCTTGAATAAGAAATAAATTTTAATATATTGTTTTCATCTTGAGAATCAGGAACTGAAAATTTGCGTAATTCAAAGTTTAAATCTTTTGAAGTTTTCACAATTTGATTTAAAAAACCTATATGCGGATTTGTAGTATTTTCATAATCATAGTCAGATGTTTTAAAGCTTATGTGAAATTTCCCTTTTCCTATTAAAGAAATTTGACTATCTGGTCTATTTTTAGTGTTTTTATGAACAGTATTATCTTTGAAAGAAAAGAAGGTTACGTGATTTTTGTCAACTGCAATACCAGAAGTTGGTAAATATGCTTCTCCTTTTGATGAATCAATAATTACAGGTGAATTAATAGAAGAGTAAGTATAAACTCTAAAATCACCATCAATTAAATCATCAAACCCAAAAATATTATTCATTTTTAATGAGAAAAAATTATTCCATATTGATGAAATATTTTTTTTGTCAATTTTATTCCCTTTTGTTGATTTTTTTAGGAGGTAATAATTCGCTCCTAATTTATTATCATCATACTTCCAGTTTTTTAATTTGATGGCTTCTGATTGCTCCAGTTCTATAGAATTAGTACTGTCATCATCGGCAATTATAAAGTGTTTCTTTTGCGTAGTGTCTTTTTCAGTTGAAATCTTGCCAACATATGAAGAAAGGAAATTTGAATTTACAGGGCTGCCAATATTTACAGGAATCGTTATATAAAACCACTTCTTACTATTATTATAAACTTGATCGGTAATTTTAAGAATTGGCCAACTAGTATAATAATTCATGGCAGAATAGACAGGATCTTTAATAGCGTTATCTGCAGAATAAAAACCAACATTTAACTCATCTTTAAATTTAAAGAAGTGATTGTATGAAAAGCCCCAGTCGTCTCTGATGTCGATATAGACAGTATTTTTGTTGTGAAATTTTTGCAAGAAGTTGTTGCCACTATCAGCTCCTTTAATTCTTAATCCTTGATTTTTTGCAGCACCATAAAAGGCTGTAATATCAAGATAACTTAAGATTTCTTCTTTTTGGGATCTGTTGTTAAATTTTAGTTTTAGTTTATCAGCTTCAGTTACGTTGCTGTCAATAACTAGTTTATCGATTTCTAAAGTATGGTTTGGAGCTTTTAGCAATTTAAATGTTGGCTCATAACCAATCATATCAAGGATAACTTCAACTCCTGCAAGGGTAGATCCACCGGCAAATTTTCCGATTTGGCATCCTCCTTCAACAATTAAAGGATGGAAAGTATCCGTGTCATCGAAGAATATTTTTTCGATAAAAGTAGTGTCAGGAAGTTCTGAAAAGTTTAAACCTAAACAATCTGATTTCGCAATTAAATTGGTGCCATTTTTTGAATTCAGTTTATCTTGTACCTCTTTTATGACTTTAAGGATATTGCTAGAAGCCCATGAACCATCTGATTCGAGGATATTTCCAACATTATCAACCAATGAGGACTTTTTAATTCCTCTGTAAATAAACATTTTTACAGGGAAGCCACTCACATAAGTATTCATAGGTAGCAATGCGATGTTCAATAATGAAGAATTCGTATTACTTGGAATTGCCAATACTAACGATTTTGTAATGGCATAAGCTGGAGCGTCTTCAGAAACAGAAAAATTATTATCCAAATTGTATTTTTCAACATTGCCTACATCTGGCTGCTGTCCAAAAGCTAATTCTGCTAATTGATCAGTTTCTATTGAACTTTCTTTTGTAAAAAAATATATTTTCGACATGCGTTTAGTTTTTAAATCTAAAATTCAATTGAAATTTTAGAATGAATTATTTTTTAAATTATTTACTTGATCCTAGAATAATCTATAGAATCGTGCAATTGGTTTTACAGCATAATAAACCAACACCAACAGAAAAATCCTTCCCAACCAGATCTGCACCTTTTGCCAGAAAGTCAAATAATTGACAAATTTTGTGGTGTTGATGGTTTTTACTTCGGTTTCTTTTACCTGTTGCGATTTCCAGCGGGCGTAGAGTTCCTGCTCTTTGAGTTCGCAGTCTACGTTAAGTTTATTGTTATCAAGACGAACCTTTGGGTTTTTTAATGTACGCCCTGGTTCGGCTTGAGTAACATTCTTAACAACTACTTTTCCGTTTTGGCATTCGAGTAATGCTTTGAAAGAACTGCTGTCTTTCTGAATTTTAAAAACAGTATCATGCACCGTTTCTTTGATTGTGATCGTTTTGGTTTTTTCTTCACTTAGAACTGGCTTCGGACTTTTGCACGAAACCAGAACTAAGACTGAAAAAAACAAAAAAACAAGACGTTTTAAATTATTCATCATAAATTATAATTTGTTTATTAATTGTGTTTTATAGTCTCAAGAAGCCTTTAATACTTTTAATTTCTCTTTTTCTTCTGGCTACTTTATAGCCTTCTCGTCCTCCCATGTCGTTTGTATTTCCTTCAATGGTGTAGATAAGACTTCCTGCGACTTTGTCTACAATTCCGGCATGACCTGTCCCGTTTTTAAAGTCGATGATAAAAACATCTCCAGGCTGAGGATCTTTTTTTACTAGAGGTTTGCTAGAATTGTATTGGTCTAATACTCCGCCAGTTTTCTTTAAAGGATTTTTGACTCCCAGTTGCAATGCGGCTTTTTGAGTACACCAGTAAACAAAAGCCATGCACCAAGGATATCCTTTTGGCAGTCCGACGCTTCTCAGATAAATTTCGACTTCAGGACCAGCGTTGCTGTTTCGTGGCATTTCTTCAACACCAACTTGCGCAAACGCAGTTTCTAAGGTTTTTTCGGCTAATGTCATTGTTGCTTTCCGTTTAGTTGTTTAAATTTTTGAAGCTCATCTACCAATTGCTGGTTTATGAGCATGAGTTCTTTGTGTTGTATTTCCATCTTTTTGATGGTTTCGGTTGCGGAGGTCAATCGAGCGGTAAGATCATCAAGTAAGTCACGATAATATTTTACTGCGCTCACGGCATTGTCAAGTTCGGCAGCTCGGTCTTCCGCTAATGATTTCCTCATCGAGAAAAACCAAGTAATAAAAGCGGCAAAAAATGCGGTAAGAGTGGGGTATAGAAATTGTTCCATTAATGTTTTGAAAAATATTTGTTAGGATTAAAATTTTGTTTTTGAGAAACAGCTTGAAGTATTGTTTTGTGGAAGAAATCTGGCCTTAATTTTCTGTAGTAATTGCTGTCGCTGTTTCCTTTTGTGGGTACAAAGATTGTCCTAAAAAAGCAGTAAAAAAAACGAATGAAAGGTGTTTAAACACTTGTATTCTGGTGCTTTACAAGGTTGTTCAGTCAACGAACAGGAACTATTTTTACCGAGAAAAACACCGCATCTTTGCAGAGCGATTCAGATAAAATAACAGTAGCCAATTTGGTTTTGCTGCTTTATAAATTCTTTGTCTGATTCGAAAGCAGTTCTTCTATTTTTTTGAGTTCAGAAGTTATCGGAGTACAAAGAATCTCATACAAAGTGGTACGAGAAATAGGGTAGACCGGATAAATATATTTACGCCAAACTACAGTAGTAGGAATATCTTCCGTTTTGTGTTTTTGATACAATTCTTTGATAAGCTTATAGCGTAAGAGTTTATTTTTTTGAATGCCTAGACTTCTATTATTAGATATTGCCATAATGAAAGAGTAAAATGATTGAAAGAATTGTTTTTAGATTGAAGAAATACAGCCATTTAAGGCTTAAATAAATACATAAATGCATTACAGATAACCAAAACCATTTGATCCTTATATATCAATGGCGACTCTCTCCTAATGCCGAAAATCGTCTGGAACTTCGTCCTGAAGTCATTCTGGCATAAGCACTTAAATAATTTAAGTCAGCAGAGTCCGCACGACAATTTTGTTCCTGAGTTATAAACTTGGAACATCCTGGGAAAAAGAATGGTTTTGAGTTATTTGATTAGGGCAGAAAGCGCCCGCTTTTCGGTTCCTGATTTTCTTAAAATAAGTTAAGAAAACAGGAGCCTTTTTTTATTTGCTACAGTTTAAAAAACTGCCAGGTTTTCTAGAGAAATAAGAGTAACATCAAACCTATAAGGTTTGATGTTTTTAGGAAGTGATGATAAATTTTAAGATGCTTGATTCACAATCTTACAGCTTTTATGATCTGAGATTGGTCTTGTTTTTACGCTCATTTTTGTTTGGCTTAAAAGTTGAATTTATTTTGAAATTGATCCATTCACGAAAATCCAATATCGGTTTTAAATTCGTTGCAATTAAAAGAGCCCCTAAAAGTAGAGAAGCATAAATGTCATGGTCTGGTAACATCGATTTATAGTGTTTTTGGGTTGTTTTTGGAAAGTTTTAATTGGTCTTTTTCTTTGATTATAATTCCTCTTCATCCATAAAAGGATCTTCGTAATAAGGCGTAAAATCAAATTTCATTACAAGCTTTGTAACGTTTTCTACTTTCTTTTCAAGATCTGGTGAAATAGGACGAGGTTCAGCTTCTGGATTATCTAAAATGTGCATCCATTGAAAACGCTCTTGATTAATGCAGATTCGTTCTCCTGCAGTAAAAGTTTTGATTTTCTCTGAGCAAAACTGAAGCGCAACATAAAGTGCCGCAATACGTTCCTTAATTTGGGTTTTATTCATGTTTTCGAAGTTGTAAAATAGTTCGTAATTTTTTCAGATCGTATTCAATTAGGCTTCTTTCGGCGCTGTTAGGATTTTTAATCAGCCAAGATTCTAGTTCCTGTATTTTTTCGATGATTTGAGAAATAGTCATTTTGATTTAGGATTTAAAAATGGAAGACTTTTTTGCATAAATGAGTTTATGGATTTAGGATATTCGAATGTTGTTTTTTGTAAATGAATTGTCTTAATTTTTACAAATGGAGAAGATTTTAAAAAAAAAGTGAAATCAGACAAAATGAGACTTTTTGATTCACTTGAGAAGATGTTAATTAGAAGCTTTTTTATAAAAAAAAGCTAAAAGGAAGCAATACGTTTAGAAAAACGGTTAAGATCAAAATCGAGTTTTGATTAGAAGAAAAAGCCTGTAAAAATAAATTGTTACAGGCTTTTTCTTTGATTAAAATGTCAAAAGAACGTATTTTCAATACTATGATTTTAAATCAATTTAGATGATTTTTTGATTCAGTTTTTTATAAATGAATCTATTTGAGAGAGCAAAGATCAGAGCTTTATATGCTTAAAAAAAGTGTATGCAAGGTGGTTGAACATCAATGTTCGAAGTTTTTACACATTTGTACAGAAAGCAATTTTAGCTGAATTTATTAGATGTAATTAGGAAGCCATTTTCTGGCTCATTTCCTCGATTTTTTTCAATTCGATTGTAATCGGAGTACACAGAATTTCGTAAAGTGTAGTTCTTGAAATAGGATAAACAGGATAGATATATTTACGCCAAACTACTGTAGTTGGGATATCTTCTGTTTTGTGTTTTTGATACAAATCTTTGATAAGTTTATATCTAAGTAATTTGTTTTTTTGAATTCCGAGGCTTCTTTGGCTTGAGATTGACATGGTAAAAAAGATTAAAGTGATGAAATAATGAAGTGTAGTAATTTGTGGTATTTGGTTGAAATTAATTGCCTAAAAAAGAATTTTGTGATCTATTTTTAACTTTGTTTTTAAGTTCATTTCTATATTGTTTGTACGTCGTGCTTATTTTAAAATTGAGCCATTCATGAAAGATTAGAATCGGTTTCAGATTGGTTGCAATTAATAAAAGCGCTAAAAGTGCTGATGCGTAGATGTCGTTATTAGGCTGCATTTATGTGTTCGTTCTGTTGGTTAAAAAAGTTAAAAACATATCCGTGAAGAAAATCAACTGAAGACATAGAAAGCGGAATACTTGTTCTTGTTCCATTTTCGTTAATTGTGCTTGCTTCAATAAACCAGCTTGAACGAATTGGCTTAAATGCTGAAGCAATAATTTCGACACCATCTGTAAACTCTTCATCATTAAATTCTTTTGTAAGTTTTTGCAATTCAAGAACTCTAGAACCTTTTAGATTTCCTTTGGCATCTTTTTTTAGAAGATTGAAAACAATTTTTACCAACGATGCTGTTTCTTTACTTGTAGAAAGTGATGCAATGTAATTTTGCACTTTTTCAATTCCGATAGTTACCGTGTCGTCCCATCCTTCGTTAATTCGATATCCAATTGTGATTTCTTCTTTTTCATTAGAAAAGGTATGCGACATTTGTTTTTCCTTAAAACCATAAACTTGGTTTTTTAAATCTAAAATTGTTTCAAAAAGTTGGAATGTTTCTGTCTTTACATTTTGAATCATTTCAGAGGTTTTTTTTAATTTCAAAAGCGCTTTAGGAATCGTTTCTGCTACTAATTTTTTGTAAGTGTCTCTTTCTTGATTTTTTTTGCTTTCGACTCTAATTAAAGCTTCTTTTAGCTGTTTTGCTGAAAATTGAGACAAGTCGATTGTTTGGTTGTTGATAATTGAAGTGTTCATAGTTTGTTGGTTTTTAGATTTTTAAAAAGTGGTATTAATCTCTTCTTTAAGCGGATCTTCATGATAGGGCTTAAAATTATATTTCAGAGCCAGTTTCGAAACTTCTATAATTTTGTTTTCTATAACTGATGAAACAGGCCTTGGGGTCGCGTTTTCATTTTCTAAAATGTGCATCCACTGAAAACGTTCCTGGTTAATGCAGATTCTTTCTCCAGCCGTAAATGTTTTAATTTTTTCAGAACAAAACTGTAAGGCTAAATAAAGTAGTGCAATGCGTTGTTGAATTTGTGTGTTACTCATGATTTTCTTTTAATTGATTTTTTAATTTGTTAATGTCAGATTCGATTAAACTTCTTTCAGGACTATTTGGATTTTCAATCAGCCAATTTTCCAATTCCTGAATTTTCTCTTTGATTTGAATTGTTCCCATTTTTAATTCGGATTAAAGTTTTGATGGTATTTATTGTTTTTAGATTTTCTAGAAATGATTATTTTTAAACTAGTAGTATTTTACATCTTTTTGAGATTTTAGGGTAATATTTTTCTTTTTAAATTTTAAATGGTTTAATTTATTTTAAATCAGGTTTTTACATTACATTTTAAAATACTGTAATTTTTGTTTTCCCAATATTTTCTGGCTTAAGCTATTGTTTTTCAATTTTATTTTTCTTTACTTTGCAAATATAATGTAAAATAATACATGAAACCAAATTTTTAACGTAAAATAATACATCTTTTTATGGGGTCAACGGAAAGAGTGCGAGAATACCTTGATTATAAAGGGATTACTAAGTATAAATTTTGTAACGATTTAGGATTTTCTAATAAGTTTTTAGATAATAGCAGTAATATGGGAACAGATAAGGCGTGTAAAATATTACACTACTATCCGGACTTAAATTCAGAGTGGCTGTTAACAGGAAATGGACCAATGATTAAGGAAGAAAATACAAGCGTTGTAATTATGAATAGTGATAGAAAAACAGTCGATTCGCTGCATGCGAGTCAAGAAATACCTTTATATGATTTGGAAGCAGTTGCAGGTTTGCGAGAATTATTTAGCAGCGGAGAACCGCAAAGAATTTTAGATACTATAAAAATTCCAAATCTGCCAAAATGTGATGGAGCCATTTCTGTAACAGGAGACAGTATGTATCCTTTATTAAAATCTGGAGATATTATTCTGTATAAGGAAACGGAATTTGAAAATATCTTTTTTGGCGAAATGTATCTTCTAAGTGTAAAACTAAATGACTGGGAAGAATATATTACGGTGAAATATGTTCAAAAATCGGAACAAGGACATGAATTTGTAAAATTGGTAAGTCAGAATTCGCATCATCAGCCGAAAGATATTCATATTTCAAAAATTTCTGCTTTGGCGCTAATAAAAGCCAGTATACGTATTAATACAATGATGTAATTTTTTTCGAGAAAATCTCTTTCATTTAAAAATAAAGAGAAATAAAAAGGCTTTAGCTAAAACTTAAAATTTTAGCTAAAGCCTTTTCGTGTTTTTTGCAAACAAATCTATTTTACGCTAAAATCGGAAATAGTTTCTTTTTTGCAGAATTCAGTTTTAAGTGGAAAGCTTTAAATTATAATATTCCTCATAAAAGTGTTTTTTCTCATTCCTGAAATGCTTCATTTTTTACTTTTTATTTCTGTAAAATAGATTTTTTTAATGGTTTGAAATTCGTTTTTAAAGCATTCTCATTAATTATTTGTTAAGCGATTTTCCAGCTTAATTCTGCTTTTTATAAGAGAAGGATTGTTATATGAAACTGCGGTTTTCATTTTTTACTCCAAATACTCCAAAGTTCTATTTTACAGCTTTTTTTTTACTCCAAATGTTAATAATATGTTTCGTTTTAGAGGGAGTTTATTAATGTAAACGTAACCTAATCGACCTACCCTCAGTTTTAATTTTGGAGACATATAAGAAGAACCCAATACTTTGTATATGCCATTTTTAAAACAGCAAGATCATTATCAAGACAAAATCAGAAAAAGTGTTTTGGCTCACGCTTTTCATTTGGTTAATCATAAAATAATGAATCATGTATAAGAAGTTTACAGACGAAGAACTTGTCGAATTACTAAAATCAGGCAAGGATAAAGCTTTTGATGAACTTTATTTCCGATATCGAGATCTGCTCGTTCGATTTGTATATCTCCGAATGAAATCAATCGCTATTTCAGAAGAAATTGTGCAGGAAGTTTTTACCTCTATTTGGGAAAGACGCAAAACAATTGTAATCCAGAAAAGTTTTGCGGCTTATATCTACACTTCGGTTCGCTACATGACTTTAGATTACATTAAATCGCATGAAGTTACCGATCAATACATTCAAGAAGTTTTAGAAAAAAATACCGTTTCACAAACCAGTTATAATGCAATCGAAGATTCTATTTATTACGATGAATTGCAAAAAGCGGTTGATGAAGCTGCAGATTTACTTCCAAAAAAATCAAAAGAGGTTTTTATTCTGAGCCGTGTAAAACATTATACCAATAAAGAAATCGCAGAAGAATTGAATGTTTCGATCGAAACCGTAAAATACCATATTACGTATTCGCTGAAATTTATGCGCACGTATTTGGGCGAATTCAATTAAAAGTAAACTTCAGATTAAGAACTCAGCTTTTTTCTTAACAGAAGCGTAACCTTTTGCGCCTACCTAAAATTACAATTCCCAAGACATACTATTAAAGACATAAAGAAATTATAATGCCTGAAAATTCAAATAACGAAATCAAAAATTTTTTAGAAGGAAAGTATTCTCCGAAAGGACAAGAAATGTGGAATAAATGGTACGATCGTACAGATGATTTTTTTGATAATATGGAAATGGTTCAATCAGACCGTTCAAAACTGAAAAAAGAATTAAGACAAATAAAGAATACCAATAAAGTTATTGCTCTTCCATATAAAAATTGGGCTGTGGCGGCTTCTTTAGTTTTCCTAATCGGATTATCGGTGTTTTTCTACCAAACATCAAATCCTGTTGAAAGCAAAGAATTTACAGTAAAATTTGGAGAACATGCTCAAATAAAATTAAGTGACGGAACACAAATCTGGTTAAATGCAGGAAGTGTTCTTAAATATCCGAAAGAGTTTAAAGGAGATACCAGAGAAGTGTATTTAAGCGGTGAAGCTTTTTTTGATGTAGCCAAAGACAAAAAACATCCTTTTATCATTCATACCAATAAAATGGATACCAAAGTTCTCGGAACCAGTTTTAATGTTCAAGCATATCCAGACCAAAGAACGCAAGAAGTTTCGGTTGCAACAGGAAGAGTAAACGTAAAATCGACTGTGACAGAAGAAAATGTATATGTGACTCCGGGACAAAAAGTGGTTTTTAAATCGCAAGACAATAAACTTCAGGCTTTTAAAGATGTTCCAGTAAATACAATTTCGCTATGGCGAAAAAACATTATGGTTTTTGAAGAAACGCCTTTGCCAGAAGTTGTAGCCACAATCAACCGTAATTATAATGTTGCGATTGAAGTCAAAAACAAGAATTTAAACGATTTAAAGATTAGCGCCTATTTTAAAGAATTGCCTGCCGATCAGGTGATTGGATTGGTGTGCAATATCATCAACGCCCAATACAAAATAGATTCAGGGGGTTACAAAATCGAGTAATTCTTTAAACAATAAAAATAAAACTACGTAGCAAACTAATAAACAAAACAATTACACTAAATCTAAAAACTATGAATGAAAAACAAATGCGGTATGCCGCAAAATGTCAGAGCATAAGGACAATGGGAGCAAAATTATTCCTATTTATGGCTTTGTTTTTTGCTGTATTAACAGTACAAGCCGGGAATGTTGACATTAGCAAAAGAGTGACTTTAAAAGTTGATAATGAAAGTATAAAAAATATATTTCAAAAAATTGAAAATCAGGTTGATGTGCATTTTATGTACGAAAGCAGCCAAGTAAACGCCAATCAGAAATTAAGTTTAAAACTGAGTAATGTAACGCTAGAACAAGCGTTGGATAAAATTTGCGGAAATGTTCTTAAATATGAGATCGTTAGCAATAATATCGTAATCAAGAAAAATCAGAAACTTGCAGAGAACAAAATTACTATTTCGGGAACTGTTTTTGGCGGGGACGATAATATGCCTTTGCCAGGTGTAGGAATTAAAGATAAAACTTCTGATGCAGCAACAGCAACAGATTTTGATGGAACATTTAAATTGGAGGTAAACTCTTCTGAAGCGACGCTTATTTTTTCTTACGTAGGTTATATAACGCAAGAAGTAAAAGTAACAAGCTCGCAAAACATTACAGTAAAATTAGTAGCCGATGTAAAACAGCTTCAGGAAGTTGTGGTTATGGGTTACGGAAGTGTGAAAAAGAATGAAGTTTTAGGAGCTGTTGGTTCAGTTTCTATGAAAGAAGCTTCAAGCAGAACGTACAACAATGCTGCTGAATTATTGCAAGGAACTGTTGCCGGAGTTACAGTAATCAACGATGGTGGAGATCCAACTGCAGCGCCAACAATCAATATTCGTGGTATTGGATCTTTGAATGCTGAAACGCCTTTAATCGTTTTAGACGGAATCATTTACAGTGGCTCTTTAAATACAATAAATCCAAATGATATTGCTTCGATCAACGTTTTGAAAGACGCGGCTTCTGCAGCAATTTATGGTGCGAGAGCTTCTGGTGGGGTAATTTTAATTACTTCTAAAAAAGGAGTTTCGGATAAAATTAATGTGAATGTAAATTATCAAGGAGGTTTTCAGAATGTAGCCAAAAAATTAGAAGTTTTAAACGCTGCAGAATATGCTGATGCAATGAATATTGCAAGAGATAATGCTGGTTTGCCAAGAATTCCTGCTTTCGATCCTGCTTATGAGCCAACAGCAAGAACAACAAAAACAAACTGGATGGACGAAATTTTCCGTACAGGAGAAATTCAGGATTTATCGCTTTCGATAAACGGAAAAACAGAAAAATCTAATTTCTTTCTTTCTGGAAGTTATAGAAAAAACGAAGGTATTTTGCTAAATACTTATGGAGAACGTTATACAGTAAGAGCAAATTCTTCTTTCAAATTAGCTGATAATTTTACAATTGGAGAAAATATTTCGTACTCATTAACAAATGGTCAGACGGCTAATACTTCAAGTTCGTACACAGGAGCAATCCAAGCAGCAATTTTGTATCCGCCAAATGCTACAATTTATAGAGAAGATGGTTCTGGACAATTTGGTGGAGTTCCAGAAAAATATATTGGTTCTTACGGAGACGTTATCAATCCGGTGGCGTATTTGAAAAGATTAGATAACGAAAATCCAATTTCTACGATTTTGATCAATCCTTATGCAGAATGGGAAATTGTTCCGAGTTTAAAAGTAAAATCTAACTGGGGTTACACTAGAATTCAAGATAATGCAAATGATTTTACAGTAAAAGTTACAGAGCCAGGAAAAATCTTTGACTTCAACAGATTGACTATTAAAAACATCACAACTACAGATTTATTAAGCGAGCAGACAATTTCTTATGAAAAATCATTCGGAAAACACAATCTGAAAGCTTTAGCGGGTTATACGTATCAAGAAACTAAAAAAGATTTCTACACTATTGAAGGAACTGGTTTTGATAACGAAGATCCATCGCAGCGTTATTTGTTGAATGCAAAATTAATTCAGCAAACAGCAGCAGGAAGATCAGATGAAATTATTTCTTCATATGTGGGAAGAATCAATTACGATTTCAATCAGAAATATTTAATCTCTGGAATTGTTCGTCGTGATGGAACTTCAAAATTATTAGAAAATAACCGTTGGAAAGTATATCCTTCAGTTTCTGCAGGTTGGTTAATTTCTGAAGAAAATTTCATGAAAGGAATCGAGCCAATCATCAGCAATTTAAAACTTCGCGCAAGCTGGGGACAAA
Source organism: Flavobacterium sp. HJSW_4 (assembly GCF_042436695.1). NCBI lineage: Bacteria > Pseudomonadati > Bacteroidota > Flavobacteriia > Flavobacteriales > Flavobacteriaceae > Flavobacterium > Flavobacterium sp. HJSW_4. The sequence continues at coordinate 36,031 of NZ_JBHNPP010000030.1, read as the reverse complement.
TTGGAAACTTAGGAAATCTTGGGCCATACCAATTTAGTGTGCCTTTAGTTCAATCTCAAGCTTTAATTGGAGCAGTGCCATCAATCAATTATGGTTACGCGGAAAGCGAATTATCAAACCCGAATTTGAAATGGGAAAGTTCTGAACAGACTAATATTGGTTTAGATTTTTCAATGCTAAACAATACTTTGGTAGGATCTGTTGATGCTTACGTGAAGAAAAACAAAGACATGTTGGTTCGTGACCAATTGCCTGGAGTTTCAGGAACACCGCAAGGAAGAATCGTGAACTCTGGAGATGTTGAAAACAAAGGGATAGAGGTAAGTTTAACGTACCAAAAAACTCGTGGTGAATTTAAATTTGATGTAACGGCAAATGCTGGATTTTTAAGCAATAAAATTGTTTCTATTAAAGACGATTTGACTTCATTAGAGCCTCTAGGTTTAAGCCGAGTTCGTAGCTTGCCTTTAGCGAATATTTACCAAGTTGGAAGCCCAGTTGGTGCTTTCTACGGATACCAGACAGACGGATTATTTCAAAGTAATGATGAGGTAAAATCGTATGTAAATAAAGATGGAGTTATGTATCAGCCAAATGCGGTTGCTGGTGATATTAAATTTAAAGATGAAAATGGAGATGGTGTAATCAACAACAGCGATAGAGTAATTTTAGGAAGTCCGTTCCCAAAAACAACTTATAGTTTGAATGCGAATTTCAGATACAAAGGATTTGATATGAATGTTTTCTTCACGGGTGCTGCAGGAAATAGTGTTTTCAACGCTGTAAAACATACAGGTTTAAATGCTTCTTTTCCAGGTTACAACTTGTTGTCTGAATCAAAAGATGCTTGGACTCCAACAAATACCGATACAAATGTTCCAGTTCTTTCATCAACAGATAACAATAACAACTTCGGACGTATTTCTAATTTATTTATCGAAGACGCTTCTTTCTTAAGATTGAAAAACGTTTCGATTGGTTATACAGTTAAAGAAAGCTGGTTGAACGGAAAAGCGAAATTGAGATTCTTTATTTCGGGACAAAACTTATTTACAATCACGAAATATTCTGGAATGGATCCTGAAGTTGGACTTAAAAACTTCGGAATGGATTTAGCTCGTTACCCGCTTTCTCGTATTTACATGACAGGTATTAACGCAACTTTTTAAAAAATAAAAAACAATTAAAATGAAAAAAATAAGTCTTTTATTATTGAGTTTCGTGCTTTTGGTAAGCACTTCGGCTTGCGAAAGTGAACTTGATGTTGTGCCGCAAGGAGCTCCTTCAAGCGGGAATTTCTGGAAAACGCCAGCAGACGCAAAAGCGGGAGTTAATGCAATTTATGCTTTGTATTCTGATGATAATATGTACGGTCGTGGTTTCTTTTGGCTAAATAATGCCAGCGATGATATCGGAACAAAACCAAGACAAAATGCAGAAAGAATTAAAAATTTTATCGTAGATGGATCAGAGTCGGATACAAAAGATATCTGGAGAATTCACTACGAAATTATGAAACGTTGTAACGACGTAATTCGTAATATTCCAAATATTAAATTAGACGAAAGCACAAAAAATGGAATGTTGGGAGAAGCTTATTTTAATCATGCAGTAATGCACTTAGAATTGGCTTACCATTATGGAGATGATCGTGCAGGAATTCCAATTCAAGACAGAGAAAATCCAACAAATGTTTATGTGCCTCGTGCTAAAAATGTAGCGGAGAATTACGCTTATATTGAAGCAGATTTAATAAAAGCGGCTGATTTATTGCCATACTTTGATCAGCTTACTCAAGACAATTACGGACGCGCTCATAAAACTGCGGCTTGGGCTTATTTGGTGCGTACTTATTTGTATGCAAAAGATTGGGATAACGCCATTAAATATGCGAATATGATTGTGGCTAGCGGAAAGCACAAATTGTTAGACAATTTTGAAGATGTATTTAAAATCAGTAATAACTGGTCTTCAGAATATATTTGGGCTGTAACTTCAAGTGCAGAAAATACATCTTTGGGTTCTATTTTTCCTGGAGTTTGTTTAGAAGATAAAGGTTGGGGAGTTTACAACGGTTGGGGAAATTTCTATCCGACAAAAGAATTGTTCGATACTTATGCCGCAAACGATAAAAGACGAAGCGCTACGATTTTACAAAAGGGAGACAAATTTGTTTATTTCGGTGAGACAGTAACGTTCAATGAAGGAAATCATGTAGTAAGTTCAAGTAACAGAACAGGTTATCAGTTTAAAAAATATATGGAGCCGTTCAGTTATCCAAAAACAACATCGGGCGGAGTTGATATTCGTTATGTAAATGCAAACGGAGACAAACCTTCAACAGCTTTAAATGTGCCTCTTTTAAGATATGCAGATGTGATTTTAATGTTAGCGGAAGCGAAGTTAATGAAAGGTCAAAGTGCAGATACAGAAATAAATATGATTCGTCACCGTGCAGGTCTTACCGATATTTCTGGAGCGACAATGGTTGATTTGAAAAGAGAAAGAAGATGCGAGTTAGCAGGAGAATGGACAGATCGTCATTATGATTTAGTGCGTTGGGGAGATGCAAAAGAAACTTATGCAAAACCATTGCACCATTATGATGGAAGCGTAATTTATCCTGCTCGTAATTTTAATCCTGCGATTCACCACGTTTGGCCAATACCGCCAGATGAAATCGCGGTGAGCAAAGGAGCTTTGACTCAAAACCAAGGCTGGTAGTAACTTAATTTCATTGTGTTTTTTTAGTTTTTTATACTGCAGTCTTTGGTCAGGAGACTGCGGTTTTAAAAAACGCTAAAACCTTTTTTGTTTCAATATAGCAGGAAAGTAACCCACGACTTTTTGCTATTAATTTTATTTTCAATGAAAAAAATAATCACCCTTTTTTGCCTTCAATTTTGCCTATTCGCACAAGCGCAAGAATACACTTCGTCTAACATTCATTCGCATAACGATTACGAAAGTAAACTGCCATTTTACGGAGCTTATTCTAACGAAACAGGCGTGATAGAAGCCGATGTTTTTTTAGTGAATAACGAATTGTTTGTGGCACATACTTCTAAAGAAATAGCTGCTCACAATACGCTTAAAAGTATGTATTTAGAGCCGCTTTCAAACAAATTAAAAACGTTGGAAGGAAAGGCTTATCCAAGCAATAAACCTTTGATTTTAATGATTGATATTAAGTCAGATGCCGACTTGACTTTGAAAGTAATTACGCAACAATTAAAGGCTTTTCCAGATATTATTTCGAATAAAAATATAAAAGTGGTTATTTCTGGAAACAGACCTTTGCCATCACTTTGGGCAACTTATCCAGATTTTATTTATTTTGATGGAAGGTTGAATGAAAACTATACTCCAGATCAATTGGCGAGAGTTGAAATGATCAGCGAAGATTTGCATGAAATTACAGTTTGGAACGGAAAAGGTGTTGTTACGCAGCCAGATATTGAAAAAATTCAGGCAATTATCAAAAAAGTCCACGATCAAAAGAAAAAAATAAGATTCTGGGCTACGCAAGACAACGTGAATACCTATATGACTTTAATGAACTTAAAAGTTGATTTTATCGGAACGGATAAAGTGGCCGAATTGACTCAATTTATAAATAGCATTAAAACTACATTTTACCAGAATACAGAATTTCACCAAGCGTATATTCCTAAAAATGGTTTCAAGAATAAACGCCCGAAAAATGTTATTCTTTTAATTGGAGACGGAATGGGATTAACGCAAATCTATTCTGGTTACACTGCAAACAAAGGGCAATTGAGTTTGTTTAATATTCCAACTCAAGGATTCTCAATTACAAAAGCTTCAGATAGTTATATCACAGATTCTGCAGCAGGAGGAACGGCAATGGCAACGGGACATAAAACTAATAATCGTTTTATAAGTGTCGATGAACAAGGAAAACCACTTCCGACAATTGCGGAACAATTGGCGAAGAAAAACTATAAAACAGCAATTATTTCTGCTGGAAATATTACTGATGCAACTCCGGCTGCGTTTTATGCGCATCAGTCTGATAGAAGTTACAGCGAACCTATTGCAAATGATTTTCTTTCTAATTCTTCTGATATTTTAATTGGAGGAGGACAAAAAGAATTTGTTTCCAGAAAAGATGGTAAAGATTTGTCTAAAGCTTTAATAGAAAAAGGCTATACTTTCTCTGACAAATTCTCAAGTTTAGATACTATTAAAAGCAGCAAATTTGTAGTTTTAGAAGATGCAGCGGTAGTTTCTATGAAAAATGGGAGAGGAGATTTCTTAGCTAAATCTTTTGCGAAAGCAACAAATACTTTTGCAAAAACTAAAAATCCGTTTTTTATTATGGCAGAAGGTGCTCAAATCGATTACGGCGGACATCAAACTAATGTAGAATACGTAGTTAGAGAAATGCTTGATTTTGATAAATTGGTTGGTCAGGCAATGGAATTTGTAGATAAAAATCCAGAAACGTTATTAATTGTAACTGCAGATCACGAAACCGGCGGATTATCTTTAATTGACGGAAGTATTGAAAAAGGTTATGTTCACGGAAGTTTCAGCACGAACGATCATACTTCAATTCCAGTTCCAGTTTTTGCTTACGGTCCAGGTTCTGAAAAATTCATGGGAGTTTACCAAAATATAGCGATTTATGACAAAATTATGGAGTTGATTGGAGGGAAATAATTTCTCTTTAATTAATGAAAATTCAATAAAAAAGGAGCGTCTTTGCGGACGGCTCCTTTTTTATTTTTAGATAAAATATGTCGCTCCGCTGGAGCTTTTTTGATGTTGTTTTGAATTCTGGCTATAAATATTTCGCTCTTCCAGAGCTTGAAAAATTATTTTGAAAAGTCCCAGCGGGACGAAATATTTATAGAAAATATATTTAGAGATTAAGGAAAGCCCCGTAGGAATGAAATATGTATTTAAAATACATTATTTTTTAAATCATCTTATTCAAATATTTCCCAAGGTTTCAACCTTGGGAAATGTATAGAAATTAAAATAATCTATTTTCCTTTCAATAAATTAATGCTCACCGTTGCAGTATCAGCATCGGGAAATCTTTTAAAAATTGCTTTATCCGGAAACAATCCTGCTTCTGCGGCAATTGCATTAAAAACATCAATTTCAACAATATACTGATCCGAAAAACCGTGAGTAGCATCATAAGCTGTTGCGGGAGTTCGACCTAAATTTTTGGCTGTAAGTTTCGGATTTATAGTATGAAGTTCAATCAGAAGCAAACCGAATTTGTGTACGTATGGCGACCATTTTTGCAAATGTTCTAAAAGATTATCTTCAACCAAATTATTGCTGATTCTTTTGCCTCTGTAAGCAAATGCGCCAGTTGAGGTACTTACTCTGTTTTCGTTAATTTGATTCGGATCTTGCCAAATTCGATTGTGATCGAGAAAAGTTCTCACATTCAGAAGATCTTTCAAATCGATATTATAATTTTCTTTTAGGTCATCTGCCAGTAAATCAGGACGTCCGATGTCGCCCCAAATTACTTTTGCCCAAATATCTGCGTTTATAAGATTGGCTCTCGTTACTTTCAAAGCTGTCTGATTGTAATCGGCTCCAACCAAAAATAACGGATATTCATCGAGCATTTTTCCGCGTAAAGTTTGTCTGTCGATTACTTCAAAAATATGCTGCAGGAAAGCACCATTTCCGCATCCCATATCAAGGATTCCTTTTGGCTGTTCTTCAATCGGAAGATTAAAAAGTTTGATCAGAATTTCGTCAACTACTTTAAAATAAGTATCGTGTGCGCCGCCGCTTCCCCAAACATTCATTTCTCGATCCACATGAATTTCGTTTTTGCCTTCAGCAATTCTTAAAGCATCAGGATTTCCAAAAATTAATTCTTCAATTTTGGCAAATGTTGGCAGATAAGAAACCGTAACGCCGTAAGCGCTAGCTCTTTTAGCGAAAAATAAACCAGCTTCAGTAAATTGATAATTTCCATTTTTTTCCAAAAACCAGCCCAAATGCACAAAAAAGTCTAATATCTTTTTAAAATTTTCGGGCGATTTATGAAATTCTTCGGGTCTGAAAGAAGTTTCCATAAAATACTTATGAAACATTCCATTCATTGCCAGACGCACAATAGTTGGTCCGATGAGGTAGCCTTCAATATGTTTTAAAATTTGTTCCTGAATGCTATTGGTCAGAGGATCGCTAGAAGGTTCAATTCCGTATCTTTTTTTATATTTTTCAAAAATAATATGGAGCTTTTCAAACGGCGTATCTTCAAACAAACGCGGATGAAAATGTATAGATAATTGAAGCAATTCAACAACATCATCGTAGAGATAGAACAGAGAAAAAGCAGTTTCGGTTTTCTCGTTTACAGAAATTGCAATTATCTGTGTTTTATTATCGATTTCATATTCTAAAAATCCCTGAGAAGCCAGAACTCTCAACGCAACATTCAGATAGCCTTCGTTGGCATTAAAAGTACTTGCAAGTTCAGATAATGTTGTTTGTCTTTTATTTAAAATAAATTCTAATACAGATTTATTTTTGAGCGCTACTGCTACTGGAGCAGTAACCAAGCCGTCAAGATGCCTGAAAATGGAACTTAAAAGTTGTGATTTATCGGTCATAATGCAAAAAATGAAGGTTAGTTAAAAATAAGGATTTTTTTCTTACTTCCTGCATCTTGTTTTTACATCTTGTGGTTTTCTGAAAAAGGCTTTTTTAAAGAATTTTGGATTTTTCTAAAATTTTTTTCTCAAAATAGCGTTGAAAAAAGAATATGAATTAGTTTAAAACACAATTAAATCGCTATAAAATTTATAAAATCAATATTAAAAGTCAAAATGACAATAACTGATAGAAATATAGTATTTACTGAATATTTCGTTTTATTTTATGTTTAAAAAAGAGATTTATTGAAAAAAAATTTTACTAAAACGTTTTTGTAAGCCGTACTTACATATATTTGTGATGTACTAAAATATGCAACAATAAATTTTTTACTAGATGAAAAAGATTACAATTAGAGATATTGCTAAGCAAGCAGAGGTTTCTATTTCTACTGTGTCTTTTGTCATCAACGGCAAAGGCGAAAAAATGGCCATTAGTCCATCAGTAATCAAAAAGGTTCAGGATGTAGCGCAAAAATTGCAATACAAACCGAGCATGATTGCGAGTAGTTTGCGAACTGGGAAAACGAGGTCAATCGGACTTATTGTAGAAGATATCTCCAATCAGTTTTTTGCAGACTTGGCAAGAGTAATCGAAGACGAAGCAAAAAATATAAACTATAGAGTTTTTTATTGTAGCACAGGAGATGATAACAATCGTTCGGAAGAATTGGTGCAAAGTCTTTTGCAGGCAAATGTTGAAGGTTTTATTATTACGCCAACACGAAATTTAGAAAAAACAATCAGTCAGCTTTTAAAAATGCAAAAACCGATTGTGCTAATTGACCGATATTTTGCCAATCAAAAAGTAAGTCATGTTGTAATGGACAATTACGAAGGATCTTACTCGGCGGTTAAATTTTTAATTAGCAAAGGCAGAAAAAATATTGCCGTTGTGAATAATGAATCTGGAATGATTCAGATGAAATTAAGAGAAAAAGGATATGTCGAAGCGTTAAAAGAAGAAGGAATTTATAACGAAAAGTACACGCTTCACTTAGATTATCACGCCAGTGAAGAAAGCAGAGTGGGAGCAATTATAAATTTCTTTGAAAAAAATAAAGAGATTGATGCTGTACTTTTTTCGGCAAATTACCTCGGACTTGCAGGACTTCAGGCCTTTAGAACTTTAAAATGTAAAATTCCAGAGGATATTTCAGTTATTAGTTTTGATGATCATGACAGTTTCAAACTGCATACGCCCACAATATCTGTAATTGCTCAGCCCATAGAAGATATCGCAGTTAAATCTATAGAATTGCTAATGAGTCAGATGACAAACTTTGAGGATTATAAAGTTGAAAAAATTCTCAAAAAGGGCACTTTAATAATAAGAGAATCAGTTTAAAAATTTTTTAACCATTTCACTAAAACGTTTTAGTGAAAATAGAATACAGCACTACTTGTAAAAGCTGTTTGCTGTGATATTTAAAATAGAGTACCAATTTTTATTAATTATTTAAAAACAAACACGTAACAACAAACACAAACGAAATCAAAACCAATAACCAAAAAGAATGCTTATGAGACAAATATTAGCAGTGTTAGGAGTGATATTGCTTAGCAGTTTAAGTGCTGCTGCTCAAAATCGATTAATAACCGGCATAGTTACAGATGGAGAAAACAAGGGAGTTGTTGCTGCATCAATCGAAGTTCAAGGAAAACCATTTAGCGCTGTTACAGATGCTGAAGGCCGATTCAAAATGAATGTTCCAGAAGGTAAAATTACCCTTAATGTTTCCTCTATAGGGTTTCAGTCAAAACAAGTTGTATTGCAAGAAAAAGAAACAAGAGTTGCTGTTACACTTGTTGAAAATACTCAGGAATTAAAAGACGTTGTGGTAACTTCATTTGGAGTTAAAAAACAAAAGAAAAGTTTAGGTTACGCCGTTGGAGAATTAAAAGGCGAGGATCTGACAAAAAATAAAGAAATCAATTTAGGAAATGCTTTGCAAGGTAAAATTGCCGGTGTAAACGTTTCGGCTCCAGTTACAGGACCATCAGGTTCAAGCCGCGTTGTTATTCGTGGTGCAACTTCAGCATCAGGATTGAACCAGCCTTTGTATGTGGTAGACGGAATTCCGATTGATAATACGCAACAAGGAAATGCTGGAATGTGGGGTGGTGCCGATAAAGGAGATGGTATGTCTTCTTTCAATCCAGATGATATTGCTTCGATGTCAGTTTTAAAAGGTAGTGCCGCTTCTGCTCTTTACGGGTATAGAGGTTCAAATGGTGTTATCTTAATTACAACAAAAAAAGGAAAAAGTGGAACTGGAATAGGGGTAGATTTTAGTACAAATTCTACTTTTAATACTCCTGCAAGTCTTTTAAAATGGCAAGACCAATACGGTGCCGGAGCGCCAGATGCAAACGGTGTGCCAACTAGATTTACTAATTTACAGGAACTTAGAGATTCATACTATTTTGCATGGGGAGATAAATATGACGGAACACCTTCTTTGTCTCTTGACGGTAAAACTAGACCTTACCAAGCGTATGGAAAAGATAACGTGGAAAATTTCTACAGAACTGGATATTCTTTCAGTAATACTTTAGCGATTTCTGGAGGAAATGAATCAACAAACTTTAGATTATCTTTTGGAAATACCAAAGACGAATCTATTTTGCCAGAAACTACTTTTGGTAGAAATAACGTGGCTTTGAGTTTAAACTCTGCCCCAAATAAAAAAATAAGTGTCGAGACCAATGCGCAATATATTTCTGAGAAAAGCCATAACCGTCCGTACTTAAATGATTCGCCAAGAAATCCATCTTTCCCAACAACTTTTATGACTCCGGGAACAGATATCAGATGGTTAAGCGATCCTTATGATGCAAATGGCGGAGAAGAAGACTTTTTAGGAGCAAACGTATATCATACAAACCCTTATTTTGCTACAAAATCTCCTTTAAACGACGATCTTAGAAAGCGTTTTATTGGTTCTGCAAAAGTAAATTATAACATTACAGATAAAATTTATGCTAAAGCTGTTATTGGTATTGATGATATTAATTATGAATATACTGAAGTTGAGCCTACTGGAATAAATTACAGCCCAGGTGGATCTATCGAAAACAGAGTTGAAACTCGTTCTGAAGTAAATGCTTCTGGTTTCTTAGGTTACAAAGGAGATATTGCTAAAGATCTTTCATTAGATGCTTTTATTGGTGCAAACCGTCAGCATAATAGATACAGTGGTATTAAAATGAAAGGAAATAACTTTATTGTTCCGTTCAAATATTTCTACGCAAATACACAGCCAGATAAAACAGAAAAATTATTCTCTGAAAGTGAAGTAAACTCTCTTTTCTATTCTGCAGATTTAGGATACAAAGATTACTTGTTTTTAAGTTTAACAGGTCGTGAAGATTGGTTTTCAACTTTAGATCCGTCAAATAATAGCACTTTCTATCCTTCTGTAAGTTCAAGTTTCATTTACTCAGAAGTTATCGGTCTTCCAGAATGGATTTCATATGGTAAAATTAGAGCAGGTTGGGGTAACGTAGGGGGTGCATTGCCAGAAGCTTACGCTTTAGCTTTAACTTATATAACGCCAGACGGACAAACAGATTCGTTAGGACAGCCAATTTTGGGTGTAAATGGAGAAACAATTCCGAACAGAACTTTAAAACCATACAACGTAAGCACAATTGAGTTTGGTTTTGAAAACACATTTTTCAATAATAGAGTAAGTACAGATTTAACTTTCTACAGCAAAAAAACAACGAACGATATTACAGATGCGGATGTTTCTCAAGCTTCTGGATATAGAACTACAAAAATCAACGTTGGAGAAATCTTAAATAAAGGGGTGGAGTTTGCGATTAATGTGAAAGCAGTTAAAACGCCTAGTTTTTCTTGGAATGTGAGTTATAATTTTGCTTACAACGATAGTGAAGTTTTAAATCTTTCTGATAAAATTACAACAAAAACATTAGAAGGAAACAGAGACGGAAGAGCTAATGTAGTTTTAGAAAAAGGACAACCTTTTGGAGTTATTAAAGCATATGATTATTTAAGAGATGCAAACGGAAATGTTGTATTAGATGCAGATGGAAAATTCTTAAGAGGAAATCTAGTTATTGCAGGACAAGGTGTTGCGCCAACTTCTATGGGACTTTCAAATGATTTTTCATATAAAAATTTCACTCTTTCTGTTTTTGTTGATGCTAAATTTGGAGGAGAAATCTATTCTGCTACCAATCAGTTAGGAACACGTTACGGATTATCTGAAATCACACTTCCTGGTCGTGAAACTGGAGTTGCAGTAAGCGGAACAGATGTTAACGGAAATCCTGTAAACAAAACAGTTTCGGCTTACGATTACTGGAGAAGTTACAGTGATGTAACATCAAACTTTGTTTACGATGCAGATTTCGTGAAACTTAGAGCAATTTCATTCGCTTATAATTTTCCAAAAGAGTATTTAAAAAGAACACCATTTCAGTCTGTTAGTTTAGCATTTTCAGCACATAATTTATGGACTATTTATGACAAAGTTCCAAACATCGATCCTGAGTCAAATTACTCAAACAGTAATGCACAAGGTATGGAGAGAGCTTCAATGCCTTTGACAAGAAATTATGGTTTTGCACTTAATGTCAAATTCTAATACTAAAAAAGATGAAAAATAGATATATCAAAATATTTTGTGTCGCAATTGTTGGTGTTTTGACATTGGCTTCATGCGATAAAGGATTCGAAGAAATGAATACGAATCCAAATGCCTTAACAGATCCAGCTGTAAAATCGATGTTTACACTTGCTGAGATTTATGTAGACGGACAGGATTTTTCTAACACAAGAGGGAATAATATTTACGCAGCGCAGATTGTGCAGCAATTCTCGTCACCTACAGGAGCAGGTTCGAAATACTCGTATTCTTCTGAATATTCGGCAGCGCTTTTTGGTGAAACTTATGGTAAAGGATTAAATCAGATTTTCCAATTATTATCTGTAGTAGAAAATACGCCTGAAAATTCAAACATGATTCAGGCTTGTAGAATCATGAAAGTATTTTTGTTTCAAAAATTGACAGATACTTACGGTGAAGTTCCTTATTTCGAAGCAGGAAAAGGGTACAACGGAGGTGTTTATTCTCCAAAATACGATACGCAAGAAGCTATTTACAATGATCTTTTAAAAGAATTGGATGAAGCTGGAACGGCTTTAGATGCTGGAAAACCTTTCGTAGGAAATGCCGATTTGTATTACCAAAGTGATGTTGCAAGATGGAAAAAACTAGCAAACTCTTTAATGTTAAGAGTAGCAATGCGTTTGTCTAAAGTAAATCCAGCAAAAGCAAAAGAATTTGTAGAAAAAGCGTATGCTAAAGGCGTATTTACTTCAAATGATGATAGTTTGGTTTTACGCCATGATGCAGGGCCTCCGGGAGTTAAAACAAATCCTATTACTTCTGCATGGGTTAGAAATGACTTGAACGGTGGTGAAGCGAATATCAAATTCAGTAAAACTTTTATCGATTTATTGAAAAATACAAACGATCCGCGTTTAAGAATTTATGCAAAAATAGAAGCAACTGGAGATAACAGTCCAGCAAGTCAGCTAGGTTTGGCAAATGATGCAAAAGATTTTCCAGGCGGCGATAAAAAGCTTTTCTCAGATCCAAATACTTCAACAGTATTGCGTTACGATGCTCCAACATTAATTATGTCATATGCTGAGGTTCAGTATTTATTGGCAGAAGCAGCAGTAAAAGGTTGGAATGTTGGCGGATCTGATCAGACTTATTACGAAAATGGAGTAAGAGCAGCAATGAATATTTTAACGATTTTTGGAGATAAAGTGCCTGCAGTTTCATTAGCAGAATACAACACTTACATTACGACTTATCCGTTTAAATCTGGAGGAACAGAAGCAGAAAAAATCGAACAGATTATCACTCAAAAATGGATTTTATTATTGTTTAACGGTTTTGAAGCATTCTCAGAATACAGAAGAACAGGATATCCAGTTTTAGTTCCCGTAAATGATCCGACAGGAGAAACAAAAGGAACAATTCCGAGAAGATTAATTTATGATCAGTCAGAACTTATTACAAACGAGGCTAATTATAAAGAAGCAATACAGCGTCAAGGTTTAGATTTAATGACCACAAGAATTTGGTGGGATAAGTAATTTTTAAATTTGGTTGGTTAGTTAAGATAAGTCGGGTAGTGAGCATACCCGGCTTATTTTTAAATCTTGTAATTGATTGATCTAAAAAGTGAACAATTTGAAAAGTTACCTTGCAGATTCAAATGCCTTTTTTTCGCAGCAAACTAATAGAGATTCTGCTGAAAAAGATGGATTTTATTTTCTGCATTTTAAAAATTTCAAAAAACGATACTTAAAAGTTTATTCAATTATTTGAATTTAAAGCAATCCATATCAAAACCAAAATAAAGCATAAGGCAGTGGTAAAGAAGAAATTTCTAGTTGTATTTTAGAGTTACTAACAAAGAATAAATTCTACAGAGAAGGAATAAACTTGGTCATTTCTTTCCTTCTCTAAACTGCCAAATTAGTTGCCTTTTTACTAATTTTAGAAGGTATTAAAATATCACTTCATAAAATGAATTATCAAAAAAAACTTCACTGTTTCATATGCCTGTTTTTGATAGGTTTTACATCAATTGCTTTCGCGCAAAGTGTTGATTTAAAAAACAATTGGACATATCGTGAAGAGAAAACGCAAAAATGGTATCCAGCGACTGTTCCTGGAGAAATTCACACCGATTTGCTAAACAGCAAATTAATACCAGATCCGTTTTACAGAGATAATGAAGAAAAACTGCAATGGATAGAACGCAAAAACTGGGAATACAAAAACACTTTTCAGGTTACAGCAAATATGCTGAAAAAGAAAAATACAGAATTGGTTTTTGACGGACTAGACACTTATGCATCTGTATATGTAAATAATCAGTTGGTTTTAAGAGCCGATAATATGTTTCGTCAATGGCGTGTTGAGGTTAAAAAAGTCTTGAAATCAGGAAATAACGATTTACGAATTGTATTTCAATCGGCACAAAATGTAGTCGATTCATTGGCAAAAAAAGATTATCCGTTTGTAATTCCAGACAATCCGCGTGCTTATGTACGTAAAGCGCAATATCATTTCGGTTGGGATTGGGGACCAAAATTTACTACCTGCGGAATATGGAAAACGCCAAGATTGGAAGCTTATGACGAAAAAACTCCTGAGAAACCGTATGTTTTAAATCGAAAAATTGAATTGATTCAAGAACCAGATAGTTTGGGCAGATCTTTTTATTTTAAAATTGATGGAAAACCGGTTTATATGAAAGGAGCCAATTATATTCCGTCTGATGCTTTTCTGTCAAGAGTAACCAAAAAAGAATACGAAAAAATAGTTTTATCTGCCAAAGAAGCCAATATGAATATGCTCCGTGTTTGGGGTGGCGGCATTTACGAAGACGATTATTTCTACGATTTATGCGATAAATACGGAATAAACGTTTGGGAGGATTTTATGTTTGCAGGCACAATGGTTCCTGGAGACGATGCTTTTTTTGATAATGTAAAAAAAGAAGTTCAGTACCAAGTAAAAAGATTACGCCATCATCCGAGTATCGTTTTGTGGTGCGGAAACAACGAAGCTGATGAAGCTTTTAAAAATTGGGGTTGGATGAAAAGCTTTAAAATCTCCAAACAAGATTCAACTCGATTATGGAAAGATTACACGCGTTTGTTTCACGACAGTATTCCGAAATGGGTAAAAGAAGTCGATGATAAACGTCCGTATTTAAGTTCGTCGCCTTTGCATCATTGGTCAAAAGCCAAAAGCATAACCGAAGGAGATAGCCATTATTGGGGAATCTGGTGGGGATTAGAAGATATTGAAAACGCTAAAACCAAAACAGGACGTTTTGTGAGTGAGTACGGAATGCTTTCTTTGCCAAACTATTCGTCAGTCGAAAATTTCACTTCAGAAGAAGATCGTCATTTATATTCAGATGTACTAAAAGTACATTTAAAAGCGGGTAAAGGTTTTGAAAAATTAGATTCTTATCTCGGTAAATATTTTATTGATGCCTCTAAAATAAAAAAGATGAATTTGGAAGATTACGCATATTTGAGTCAGTGTATGCATTATTATTCCATAAAAAATATTGTCGGAATTCACCGTTCGAAAGCGCCTTATAACATGGGAACTTTAGTTTGGCAATTAAACGATTGTTGGCCTGTGGCAAGTTGGAGCATTACCGATTACGAAAACCGACAGCCAAAAGCGGCATGGTACGCCATAAAAGAAGCATATCGGGATGATATAAAACCAGAAATTGATCTGACGCGCCCAATAAATTTAAAATTGGAAGATCCAAAATTAAGTTGGCAGATAAAAGGAAATTCAATTATCATAAAAGCAGAAAAAGCAGCTAAATATGTTTGCATTTCTGCCAAAGGATATACAGGAAAATGGAGCGACAATTATTTTGATTTAGCTGCAGGAGAAGAAAAAATAACTTCGTTTGAAGGAAAAATAACAAAATCTGAAGTTAAGATTTATTCTTTGTTTGAGGTTTTGGAAAGAAATAAATAGAGGTTCAAAGGGACAAAGGCTCAAAGGGGCAAAGGTTTTCTGTAGAGGCGCACTGCTGTGCCTCTGCGCAAAGTGATAAAAAATACGTAAATCTTTTTTAATTATTGATTTGCATTGAAATAATAAAAACAAACAAAATGGTTAAAAAATACAACAGAATTGCTCTTGGAGGCATTTTAGCTTTAAACCTGTTTTTTGTAAATCCTGTAAATTCACAGAAGAAAAAAGACAAAGAAGTACAAACAAATTATACGCAATATGTCGATCCAATTATCGGATCAGCTGGCCATGGTCATGTTTTTGTGGGGGCTAATGTTCCTTTTGGAGCGGTTCAGCTAGGTCCGGTAAATATTTTTGAAGGTTGGGATTGGTGCAGCGGTTACAACTACGCCAGCAATACCATTTTAGGTTTTACACACACGCATTTAAGCGGAACTGGAATTGGAGATTTAAATGATATTCTGGTGCTTCCAGTAAGCGGAAAAGTTGGTTTGACCAAAGGCACAAAAGAAGATATGGTAAACGGTTACGGTTCGTATTTCTCTCATAAAAACGAAGTGACCAAACCCGGATATTACAGCGTTTTATTAGACAAATATAAAATTAAAGCCGAATTAACTGCGAGCGAAAGAGTTGGTTTTCATAAATATACTTTCGAAAACACAAATGATTCACACATTTTAATAGACCTTGCTGACGGAATTGGCTGGGACAGACCCGTAAAAACGTTCATTAAAAAAATCAGCGAAAATAAAATAGAAGGATATCGTTATTCGACAGGCTGGGCTTCAGATCAGCGCGTTTATTTTGCAATGGAATTCTCTGAACCAATTACCAATATGGCGGTTTACGATAGTACAGCTGTGGTAAAAGGGACAGAAGGAGAAGGCTTAAAAATAAAAGCGGTTTTAGATTTTAAAACCTTAAAAAATAAACAGATTCTAGTAAAAGTCGGAATTTCTCCAGTAAGTACAGAGAATGCTTCTGCAAACATAAAAGCAGAAATCCCAGATTGGAATTTTGAAGCCATTGTAAAATTAGCAGATTCAAAATGGAATAAAGAACTGAATAAAGTTCAGATAAAAGCAGATGATAAAACAATGAAAGTTTTTTATACTTCATTGTATCACACCATGTTTGCGCCTTCTATTTTTAATGATGCCAACGGAGATTACAGAGGTACAGACAAAAAAGTATACGAAAAAGCTAATTTTACCAATTACACCACTTTTTCACTTTGGGACACTTACCGCGGATTGCATCCATTATACACCATTACGCAGCCAGAAAAAATCAATGATATTGTAAAATCATTTTTAGCGATTTATGAGCAGCAGGGCAGATTACCAGTTTGGCATTTAATGGGTAACGAAACCAATACCATGAACGGAAACCATTCTATAGCCGTTATTGTCGATGCTTATTTAAAAGGATATCGTGATTACGATACGAATTTAGCCTACGAAGCAATCAAAAAAACAGCAATGCAAACGCGCGACGGAATGGATTATGTTCAAAAATTGGAATATATTCCGGCTGACAAACAATTAGAATCTGTTGGAAATGCTTTAGAATACGCAATCGATGATTATTGTATTGCTTTGATGGCGAAATCTTTAAACAAAACAGACGATTATAATTATTTTACGAAAAGAGCCAATTTATACAAAGAATATTTCGATAAAGAAACCACTTTTATGCGTGGTAAATTGACAAACGGAAATTGGAGAACACCATTTAATCCGCTTTCTTCAGCGCACCGTAAAGACGATTATGTAGAAGGAAATGCTTGGCAATACACTTGGTTGGTTCCTCAAGATCCGTACGGTTTGATTGATTTATTTGGTAGCGAAGAAAAATTTATAGCTAAACTAGATTCACTTTTCTTACTAACCGATAAAGTTGAAGGCGAGGATGTTTCACCAGATATCAGCGGTTTAATCGGTCAGTACGCTCACGGAAACGAGCCCAATCATCATATTCCGTATTTGTATGCGTATGTTGGTCAGCCTTGGAAAACAGCAAAATTAATTCGTGAAATCGATAATAAATTTTATTCGGTAAAACCGGACGGATTATGCGGTAATGAAGATTTAGGACAAATGTCGGCTTGGTATATTTTATCTTCAATGGGATTCTATTCTGTTAATCCAGCAAATGGAGTTTATGTTTTAGGAAGTCCGTTAGTAAATACTGCCGTGATTCATCATAAAAAAGATGTTTCTTTTACGATAAATGCAGTTAATAATAGTGCTTCAAACATCTATATCCAAAAAGTAGAATACAACGGAAAACCATACACAAAATCATACATCACACAAGAAATGATAGTAAAAGGCGGGGAACTAAAATTATATATGGGAAATAAACCATCAACAACATGGGGAGTTAAGAAGGAAGATAGACCTTTTTAGTTTTCAGTCGCAGTTTTCAGTCTCAGTCACAGTCCTGCAAGGTTTTTAAAACCTTGTAGGTATTATAAAAGCCATTTAACATTTTACAACTCACAATTCACCATTTACAATTCAGAAATATGAAAATAAAGAGTTTAATTTTTTTAGGAATATTGCAATCCTGCCTTTTTTTAAATGCACAGATAAAGACTTTAGATCCTGTAGAATATGTAAATCCTTTAATGGGAACACAATCGCTGCATAATCTTTCGAACGGAAATACGTATCCAGCAATTTGCAGACCTTGGGGAATGAATTTCTGGACACCTCAAACAGGAAAAATGGGCGATGGCTGGGCTTATACGTATACAGCCGAAAAGATTAAAGGATTCAAACAAACGCATCAGCCTTCTCCGTGGATGAACGATTACGGTCAGTTTTCGATTATGCCTGTTACAGGTAAATTGGCTTTCGCCGAAGACGATCGCGCGAGTTGGTTCAGTCATAAAGCTGAGGTTTCAAAGCCCTATTATTATAGCGTTTATTTGGCTGATCATGACGTTACAACCGAAATTACAACAACGGAAAGAGCGGCACATTTTCAGATTACATTTCCAGAAAACGAAAAATCTTCTATTGTAATCGATGCATTTGATAAAGGTTCGTATATCAAAATAATTCCATCAGAAAATAAAATAATCGGTTATACAACGCGCAATAGTGGAGGAGTTCCTCAAAACTTCAAGAACTATTTTGTTTTGGTTTTTGATAAAAAGTTTGAAACCAATTCGACTTGGCTGGATAAAGTTTTAAACGCTGATAAATTAGAATCAGAAGGAAATCATGTTGGTGCTGTTGTTGGATTTAAAACTAAAAAAGGAGAGAAGGTAAACGTTAGAGTAGCATCGTCTTTTATAAGTTCAGAACAAGCAGAATTGAATTTGAAAAACGAATTAGCTAAATCGACTTTTGAAGAAACTGTTGCACAATCTAAAGCAGAATGGAATAAAGTTCTTGGGAAAATTAGTGTAGAAGATACAAATGTAGATCAGTTAAAGACTTTTTATTCTTGCTTATACCGAACAGTTTGTTTTCCTCAAAAGCAATATGAAATTGATAAAGACGGAAAAATTGTGCATTACAGTCCATACAACGGAAAAGTGTTGCAAGGATATATGTATGCAGGAACTGGATTTTGGGATACTTTCCGAGCTTTATATCCTTTGTTAAATCTGGTTTATCCTTCGATAAATAAAGAAATGCAGGAAGGTTTAATCAACGATTACAAAGAAGGCGGATTTTTGCCAGAATGGTCAAGTCCAGGTTTTAGAGATGTAATGGTTGGAAATAATTCTGCTTCTGTAGTTTCTGATGCCTATATGAAAGGTTTACGGGGTTATGACATTAATACTTTGTACGAAGCTTTATTGCACGGAGCCAACAATGAAGGGCCTTTGGAAGCTGTTGGAAGAAAAGGAGTTCAGTATTACAATACTTTAGGATATGTTCCTTACGATGTAAACATCAACGAAAATGCAGCTCGAACTTTAGAATATGCTTATGATGATTTTACGATTTGGAAATTAGCGAAAGCATTAAATCGTCCGAAAAAAGAAATCAGTTTGTATGAAAAACGAATGATGAATTATAAAAATCTCTATAATTCTTCTGTTGGTTTAATGAGCGGAAGAAATAAAGACGGAAGTTTTCCAGCCAATTTTAATCCATTTAAATGGGGAGACGCTTTTACCGAAGGAAACAGCTGGCACTACAGTTGGAGCGTTTTTCATGATATTCAAGGATTAATTGATTTAATGGGAGGCGAGAAAAATTTCACAGCAAAATTAGATGCAGTATTTACCACTCCGCCAATTTTTGATGACAGTTATTATGGAGCTGTTATTCACGAAATCCGCGAAATGCAGATCATGAATATGGGACAATATGCTCACGGAAATCAACCAATTCAGCACATGATTTATTTGTACAATTATGCTGGTGAACCTTGGAAAACGCAATATTGGTCAAGAGAAGTCATGAACCGTTTGTACAAACCAACTCCAGATGGCTATTGCGGAGACGAAGATAACGGACAGACTTCTGCATGGTATATTTTCTCTGCTATGGGATTCTATCCAGTTTGCCCAGGAACAGACGAGTATGTTTTGGGAGCGCCATTATTTAAGAAAACAACCTTGCAGTTAGAAAACGGAAAACAGCTTGTTATCAATGCACCAAATAATTCAGAAACAAACAAATATGTAAACGAATTAAAATGGAATAATGCGCTTCATACCAAAAATTACATCAATCACTTTGATGTATTAAAAGGTGGAGAATTAAATTTTGATATGACAGGTTCTCCAAATTTTAAAAGAGGAACATCAAAAGAAGCATTCCCATATTCTTATTCAACTTCAAAATAAAAAGATATGCAGTCACGTAGAAAATTTATAAAAAACGCAGGCATTTTTTCAGCAGGATTATTAGCCATTCAAACAGAAGCTTTCGGATTTAATTCAGATACTTTTCAGTTTCCTTTAAAAGATTTTGTTTCGAAAAGACCTCCTGTTGCCGAAAGAAAATTTACAAGTAAAGCAATAGAAGCTGTAATCGTACGCGTTAAAAAACAAATCGCTAATCCAGAATTGGCTTGGATATTCGAAAACTGTTTTCCAAATACATTAGATACGACAGTCGATTTTGAAATTATTGACGGAAAACCAGATACCTATGTAATTACAGGAGATATTGATGCTATGTGGTTGAGAGACAGTACGGCGCAAATCTGGCCGTATATTCCGTTTGTAAAAGAAGATCCGAAATTGGCAGAATTGGTAAAAGGAGTAATTAATCGTCAAGCGAAATGTATTCTGTTGGATCCGTATGCGAATGCTTTTTATAAAGATTTTACCAAGGAAAGTGAATGGAAAAATGACCTTACCAAAATGCAACCTGGAATTCATGAAAGAAAATGGGAAATCGACAGTTTGTGTTACCCAGTTCGATTAGCACACGGCTATTGGAAAGAGACGGGAGACATCAGTTTATTCGATGCAAAATGGAAAGAAGCGATGCTTTTAGTTTTGCAGACTTTTAAAGAACAACAAAGATTAGACGGAAAAGGCGGGCCATATAGTTTTCAGCGTCAGACGGCTTGGGCGACAGACGGAGTTCCGTTAGGAGGTTACGGTTATCCTGTAAAACCATGCGGATTAATTGTTTCGACTTTCAGACCAAGCGATGATTCTACCTTATTCGGTTATTTGATTCCGAGTAATATGTTTGCTATTGAAATATTAGGTTATTTGATCGAAATTTTCTCTCTTCCAGCTTTAAAAGACAATGATTTAGTTGCAAAAGCTACAGAATTAAGAGATCAAGTTCAAAAAGGTTTGAATGAACACGGAATTATCAATCATCCTAAATTCGGAAAAATCATTGCTTTTGAAGTAAACGGATATGGCAGTTTCCACATGATGGACGATGCTAATGTTCCATCTTTATTATCATTACCTTATTTAGGTGCAATTGCTCCAAATGATCCTTTGTATTTGAATACAAGAAAAGTGGTATTGTCAGAGAATAATCCGTTTTTCTACAAAGGAAAAGCAGGAGAAGGAATTGGTGGTCCACACACTGGAGTCGATACAATCTGGCCTATGAGTATTGTTTTGAGAGCCATTACAAGTGTCGATGAAAAAGAAATAAAGGCTTGCATTAGTAATTTAATTAAAACCAATGCTGATACTGGATTTATGCACGAATCCTTTCATAAAGACGATGTAAATAAGTTTACTCGCAAATGGTTTGCATGGGCGAATACCTTATTTGGCGAAATGATTGTACACACAAGTATTCATTATCCTCAAATTTTAAAAGACAAAACTATCTAGTACTAAGTAAAATAAGTAGAAATGAATGCATCACACGCCATTGGGCTGGATATAGGAGGAACACATATTACTGCTGCGGTTATAAATAAAACGGAGATGAAAGTTTTGGACTTTTCGCTCTGTAAAGAATCTTTTGATTCGAATTTACCAGCAGATGAGGTTATGAATATTTGGAAAAAAGTAATCTGTACCTCAATGGAAAATTCTAAAATAAAAGATATTACAGGAATAGCCATTTGCATGCCAGGCCCATTTGATTATAAAAACGGCATCTGTTGGATTAAAGATCAGTCCAAATATGAACATTTTTACGGATTAAACATTAGAGAGTTGCTTTTGGAAACTCTCGGTTTTCCATCAGATTTTCCGGTTCTTTTTGAAAATGATGCGGTTTGTTTTGGGAAAGGAGAAGTTTTCAAACAACAAGAGAATCTTTCTAAAAAAGTAATGGCCATAACATTAGGCACAGGATTAGGAGCTTGTTTTATTAATAAAGGAGTGTCAATCAGTACAGGAAATTCTGTTCCAGCTGATGGTGAAATTTACAATTTGCCTTATAAAGATGGTATTGCAGAAGATTATGTTTCTGCTAGAGGGCTTTTATCGCATTACAAATCTTTAAATGGTCTTGAACTTAATAATGGCTTAGAATTGTATCATCTAGCGAAAAGCGGAGATCAATCGGCAATTCAAGTATTTGAAAGAATGGGAGAGGATTTAGCAGCAGTTATTATTCCGTGGATTAAAAACTTTACAGTAGATCACATTATTATTGGCGGAAAAATTGCCAATGCAAGCGATTTGTTTTTATCATCGTTTAATAAAGCAATTCAGGAATCTGACTTAAAAGTTGAGGTTTCTATTTCAAATGACAATGAAATAGCAGCCTTGTTAGGGGCAGTAAGTTTTCTTTGTGATTAAAATACAAACGGATGCGAGAAGTTGCTCATCCGTTTTTATTTTGAATATCATAATCAATAAGTGCCTTTTCAGCAAACGTATAAGAAATATATGTACTTTTGTTTCGAATGATTTTGGCATTTAAATAAGATGGCTAGCGCCTAAAAGTAGTGTAATAATAGTAAAAAAGAAATATGGAACTTGGCAGAACAGGAACAATGAGAACTCTTGGAATTTATAAAATAATTCAAGACGCACCCCGTTTTAATTTCCTGTTGTATATCAGCGGGTTATTGTTTAACGTTCTTTGTTTGGCTGCGTTGGTATTTGATTTTTACGAAGCAGAGATTTTTTCAGGGCTTCTAATCAGTAACGGTTTTTTTATGATCATTTATTATTTTTCGAACAAGAGAAAAGTAATAGGTTTGGAGTTATTATTACAGTCGGGAGTTTTTGCTCTTTGCATAGGCATTATTACTTTATTTGACTGTTTGAAAATTTTGAACGTAAATGATTTTTTTTTATTCTACTTTTTTTCAGCAGGACTTGTCAATCTTATGCTAGCAAGTTCTCTTGGCCTATATGGAATGATAGATTGGAACAGTTTTAAAAATTTCAGCATAATCGTTATTTTACTTTCTATCGCAGGATTTCTGTTTATTGTATATGATTTGCCAGGAGGAGTTCTATTTCTTGTCGCTGCTTCTATTTCCTATGGATGTGCAAGAATAAAATTAGCACTTAATTTTTCCGAATTAAGCAGGTTTCCTCAAAAAGTAAGTCAGCAGATTTATTTGAAAATAGAAGGAGCTAAGAATGAATATTTTGAAGCCTTAAAGAAGAACTGGGATGCTGATGAAGATCTATATCTTTAATATGTTTTTTGAAGATTTAAATTTATTTTAAAGTCTGTACTTTTTTAAAAGATTTATAAATAAAATTAAGATGCGATTTTTGTATATATTGAAAATACGCTTAAAATACAAAACCCTGAGAATCATTTGATCTTCAGGGTTTATTTTTTTTAGCTTTTTTGTAAACTTTAAAAAGTCTCTTTTTAAGCTTTTAGCGGAGAAAGAGGGATTCGAACCCCCGGACCTGTTACAGTCAACAGTTTTCAAGACTGCCGCATTCGACCGCTCTGCCATTTCTCCAGTATGTCGCTCTCATTATCTGATTGCGGGTGCAAAGATAATATGTTTTTTTGAATGAAAAAAATTTTTTCACACTATTTATATCGAAGTTGTACTAGTAAGTTATTTAAAAGTGAAGCCACAGAAAAATACATTGTTAGGATTTTTATTTGGGTATGCTAGATAAACTACAAAAAAATAAGATCGGATTTTTTTGTAAACTATTGATATGCTATCTAAGTAATTTAAATTTTTTAAGAACATTTAGATTATTCCATAAAATTTTATTTTCGATTAAATATTTAAATGCTATACTGGATTTTTTAGGTGTTTTTGATTGAGTGCTAATGATAGATATGAATACAGGGTTGAATTAACACTCTTCTAAAATCGAAATGGAATTCTGAAGTAGATTTATTTGATATAACTATTTTTTTTTTATTTTTTATAACTATTTTTAAATCAGACATTTGTATCGTTTTATTGCTTTGCTTAATTATTTAATTTTTAAACAGATCCCTGAACTGGTACAGCAATCGCTCAATAAGTCTTAAATCTTCTGTTACAATATCTGCCTTACCAATCATTTCCTGTTGGAAGCTTATTCTTTTTTTGTATGAAGTTAATAGCCCTTTTGGAAGTGAAACATCAATTAATAAATTTCCGTCTTTATCAGGAACCATTGAAATGTTTTTTACGGTTCCATCTATTATTCCAAATTCCCTGTCCGGATAATTGAGAAGTCTGATATGCACCTTCTGACCGATCCTTATTTTTCCCGAATTTTGAGCTGCAGCTTTTACCTTACCAATGTATTGATTTTCTTTAATCGGGACAATGGTAAAAACATTGTCCCCCGCTGTTACGGACTGGTTTGGGGACCAAAATTCTAGGAATGAGACTCGGCCGTTAAAAGAGGAGGAGAAAACATGATTCAATTCCCAGTTTTTGACTTCGTTTTTAAGATGATAAAAAGACTGTGTTAAATTTCTCTCCAAATTTACGTTTTCTTTTTCTGCCTCTATTTTTGTTGTTTTCGAATTTTTATGAAGCTCGTTAAGAGATGATTTTGTTTGGGAAATTGTACTTAGAAGGCTTCTATAGGCTCTATTGGACTGAAGATATTCCAGTTTATGCTTATCAAGTTCCTGGGAAGAGATGATGCCTTTACTATAGAGGCTTTCATATCTTTTCAAATCTTCCTTCCGTAACTCCATTTCATTCAGGTTGATGCTTTTCTGTGTCTCAAGTAAATTAAGACGTTCTTTTAACTGTAGCAGTTCGCCGTTTTGCGCTTCGCTTTGAATCTGAAATGGATGCAGTTGATCATTAAGCTGTTCCGATAGGTATTCTTTTTGAAACATAGCATAAGATGCCTCAATATCTCCAAGCTGGGCAGATTTCATTTTTTCAAATGGAAATCTGGATCTGCCGATCTTTATGGTGTCCAGGATTGTCTTCAATAAAAAAACATCAGAATACTTTGCCGAACTTTCCAACACTGCTATTGGCTGGCCTTTAGAAACATTGTCGTTGTTTCTCACCAATATAGCTTCAATTTTTCCAGATATCCTAGCTGCTATTTTTTCTGGCGGTATATTGGTGGTGACGCTTATCTGAGTTGTTATGATATCAGGATACTTCACTAGCCAGGAGATAAAAAAAATCAGCACTAAAATCATAAGCACAACAAAAGAACCGTATCGGATTGCCCAATTTGGCATTTTCTCCAATATGTCCTGCATTTCTTCACTTCTTAATTCAATTTCTCTGTTTTCGGTCATTTTGTATTAAACTTTTCTTTTTCGAAAATTAATTTCCTAATTCTAATTGATTTTTCACCAGTCTGTAATAGCTTTTCTGCTGGCGAACAAGTTCATCATGGGTTCCCATCTCTGTAATTTTTCCCTTTTCGAGAACCACGATGTTGTCAGCGTTTATGACTGTGCTTAATCGGTGGGCAATGACGACCACGGTTTTGTCTTTAAAAAAGAAATTTAGCTTTTTCATTATTTCCTTCTCATTATTGGCGTCTAAGGCACTGGTTGCCTCGTCGAAAAACAGCATTTCGGGGTTCTTGTAAACTGCTCTGGCTATTAACAGACGCTGCTTCTGGCCAGTGCTCATGCCGATGCCTTCCATACCTATTTTGGTATTGAAGCCCAGAGGGAATTCATCAATGAAACTTCGGATATTGGCCACGTCAACAGCATAGAGAAGGCGATCTTTATCTATTATGTCGACACCTACTGCTATGTTGTTGGCTATAGTATCATTAAAAATATAACCCTCCTGCATGACTGTTCCGATATGATGCCTCCAAGTTTTTTGGGAGATTCTTTCCAGAGGTATCTTATTTAATGATATATTTCCAGAATTTGGGTTGTAGAATTTCAGAAGCAATTTCATTAATGTTGTTTTGCCGCTTCCGCTTGTTCCCACTATTGCAGTAACTTTATTGGCTGGTATTACTAAATTCAAGTTTTCTAAAACATTCGTGTCCGAACCGATGTACCTGAAAGATAAGTCATTTATTATTATGTCTTCATCTTGCGGGATTTCAGTAACTTTTTCTTTGCTGTCCTGGATTTCGTCATCTTTCTCATGAATTTCAGATAATCTGGCCAGCGATATTTTTGCATCCTGTACTTCCCTTATGAAATTTATCAGTTGGACAATTGGTCCATTGAGATTGCCCACTATGCTGCTGATAGCCATCATCATCCCAAGGGTTATGCTACCATCTATAACCAATTTTGCAGAAAGGAAAATGATAAGAATATTTTTTAATTCATTGATGAAATTGGAGCCGATATTCTGTGTCTGCTCAAGTGCTAGGCCTTTTAGGGACACTTTAAAGAGCCTTGCCTGTATGAATTCCCATCCCCATCTCTTCTGTCTTTCTGCATTGTGAAGCTTGATTTCCTGCATTCCGTTTATAAGCTCAATAACTTTACTCTGTTCCTGTGAAACTTCTGAAAATTTTTTATAATCCAGTGTTTTTCTCTTCTTTAGAAAAAGTATAATCCATAGGAAATACAGCAGGCTTCCAGTAAAAAATACAGCGAAAATCGTTAGATTGTAATAGGCAAGTATCCCCCCCATTATAATCATATTGATCGTTGAGAATAAAACATCAAGTGAGGATGTGGTCAGGATTTTTTCAATTCTGCGGTGATCATTTATTCTTTGCATAATATCGCCGGTCATCCTTACATCAAAAAATGAAATTGGAAGATTCATCAGCTTTATGAAGAAATCGGAGATTAGCGAAATGTTGACTCTTGCCGACAGATGAAGTAGTATCCAGCTGCGGATCAATTCAAGGACGGTTTTGCCTATAAATAAAAACAGCTGGGCAATTAAAATCAGATATATGAAATTTATGTTCTGATTCTGTATGCCGACATCCACCACACTCTGGGTTAAAAAGGGGATAATTAGCTGCAGTAAGCTTGTGGCACTTAATCCAAGTATAAGCTGTATAATGTATGATTTATAAGGAATGACATACTTAAATAATAGAGAAAAGCCGAATGCACGGTTTTTTTCTTCATCATCGGTATTCTGATAGAATTTGGGAGATGCTTCCATTAAAAGGGCAATGCCTTCAGGGGTATCTCCATCTGCTTTCTCGCCGATCCAGAATTTTAAAAAATCTTTTTCTGAATATTCTATGATTCCGTGCGCCGGATCTGAAATGTAATAGACATTGTTTTTGGTCTCGTATAAAACTACATAATGGCATCCATTCCAATGAAGAATGCAGGGAAGCGGCAGGTCTTCCAATTTTTTTGATGATATTTTTACGCCCAGAGTTCTGAAGCCTATTTTTTCAGCCCCATCGCTCAATGACATCAGATTGCTTCCTTCTCTATTGGTATCGCATAAATCCCTCAATGCCTGTATATTGATGATTCTTCCGTAATGTTTAGAAATTATCTTAAGGCATGTCGGTCCGCAGTCCTTAAAATCTGCCTGTTTATAATGGGGGAATTTTTTCACGGCTATAAGGTGTCTTCAAGTAAATCATTAATAAAAAATTCAATATTTTCAATATCGTAAACATTTGGATACCTGTACCCCATGATATAGACTGACGGGGTCTGTACCACATTTGTTTTTAAACACCAATGGTATTGCGATCTAAGTAAATCAGTATATCTGTTTTCGGAATCGCCAAAGCCGTATTTTTCAAGCCATAGATCCGAGCTGTTCATTTCAAACCAGCTGTCGAGTGCTTTTGTAAATGTATATGCTCCCTCTTCAATGTAGATGCCGAGCAGATCCGTATAAACCTTTCTGATATCCACATTCTCATTGTCCCAATCGCATTTAAGGATCAAATGGATTTTTAAGGATTCATATTTATTAAGCTCCCTTTTTAAAACCTTGTATGCCGCTTCGCAGTGCGGGCATTTGAGGCTTAAAATAAGAAGAAAAGAAAGCGGGGAGTTGTCGCTGCCAAGGAAAATGCTTTCTAATGGAAGTTCTATTTTTTTCTGTGATAATAAAGCGCTTCTGAATAAGGGATAATTGCGCTGAAATTTGTTCGACTTTATTTCAGACTCTTTAAGTTTCTTTAGTTCTGCCAGATTTTTTTTTATTGTGTTCCAAATCAGTAGCGTTGTGGCTGCTATAAAAGCGTGCACTATAATTGTCTTGAGAGTTAAATTTGCTCCAAAATCCAATAAGAAGATCCAGCCGATCTCAAAAAGTAATGTTGCCATAATGGCCAAGCATGTCGGGCACCATTTTTGGACTATGAACTTCTGATAATAAATCGAAGCTATTATAAGTGGAACTGAAGAAAAAAGAAGGATCCCCTGTATTGAAAAGTAAGAATCTAACTGTTTTACAAGCAGTAAAAGCAAATAGGCTAATAACTGGAATGTAAAAAAAACAATACTTAATGTATTGAAATTCAGTTTTTTGAATAATTTCCATTTGCTGGAAGCGGTTACTGCCTCGCAATCCATAGATTCACCTGAATTACAAAATCTGTCAATAATGCTACTTCTTATGTCAAATAGGCTTTTAAGGCTAATAACTGAAAAGATAGTGCCTGCAGCAGGAAACAGGATAAATAGTTTTGCCGCGATTTTAATATTTGAACTGAATAAAAATGCAGAAAGGCAGATTCCGATTAAGGCTATTAAAAATGCATTGAAGAGGTTTTTTGATTTTGGTTTTGTCAGCAGATCATTTTTTTCGGCAAGTAAAGCAACATTAAGCCATCTGGTATTTAACTCCATGGAAGATATTTTTGTTTTGCCTTGTTCGGAAATGGAGAAATAATCATTTTCTATTTTCTCGATGAAATGATATTTTGGATGACTTTCGCCGTCTCTTAAAACAGTCAGAAAATAGTCAGGCAAGTCGCTAATTTCAGAGGGACCGACTTTGAGTGCAGCATTTTTAACCCCAAATAAATTCAGCGTATCGCTGATTGCCAACATGGAGGGAAACTCGCTGTGCGACTCAAATTCAAAAATAAAGTCAGATTTTGGAAGAACAATTTCTTCTTTTTGCAAATATTGAAAAATATAATTAAAATTTTCTCTTGTAACGGTATCAGGCATATTATTTTGTTGTGGTAATCTCGTTTGTTAGATTTGGCTGCAGGTAGCCATACTTCTTTAAGTCTTCTTGGTCTGATGTGAGCTTGCAGCTACAGTCTCTGACCAGATATTTTTTTGTGCATATATCCAGAACATCCAAATAATTGTGATCTGTAATTATGACACCTTTAGTCTCCGATGACTTGACAATCAACCCTTTTACATCTTCAATTATAATCGGGGAAAGGCCTGCAAATGGTTCGTCAAGCATTACGAATCTGCTCTTTTGCAATAAAACAAGTTTTATTTCAAGGTAGCGGAGTTCCCCGCCCGAGAGATCTTTTATTTTATTGTCTACAATCTTGTATATATTAATGTCATTGAAAAAAATATCGTTATGGTTTATTCCTAAAAAAAGTTCTGCGGCTTTTTTTACGGTGAAATGTTTGGGAATAAAGCTGACCTGCGGAAGATAAGATATACATTCCTTTAAAAGGTATGGAGTGGGAGAGATGATACCATTTATTTTTAAATGCTTATAATCGGCAGGCTCAATTCCAAAAATGATTTTTAACAGCGTTGTTTTTCCTGTTCCGTTTCTGCCAAACAGCCCAATTATATCTTTCGTCTCACATTTTAAATGCACATCGGAAAGGATCGTTCTTGTTCCATAATTTTTGACAATACTGTCGATTTCCAGAATGTTATGCATTGAAGAGAATCAGGATTATTATTGATATTAGTGCATTAATGGCAAACGTAAAAAAGTATAAGTGCAGTTTTGCCATTTGGCTATTGTAGTAAAAGAAAAAATCATTTTTCCTATAATACTCCTTAAACAGTAAAGCTGCCAGTAAGCCTAATGTGCAGAAAATTAAACAAAATGTTACTGTCTTAAAATTAAATAAAAGGGAAAGGGTTGCAGTGCCAGCACTTATAGGCAGGGAACTCTTATAAAATTCTACGAACATGCTAAGTTTTTTCATTTTAGTTAGGAAGATTAAAAATCAAAAAAACCTTCGATTTTGATCTCAAAGGTTTTTAATTGTTTATTAACAGCCGTATGATAAATCACACCACCATTCCCATAATTGGTTATAGCATTTAGTGCATACGTGATCTGGCGGATATTTACCACCGCTTACTTTTTTCATTTCTGTTCTTGATAATTTTTCCTTAACTCCACTAAGGTTGATTTTAGATTTTTTCATCTTTTCGATTTTTGTTATTTAATAAAAAAATGTTTAAAATTTTAACATATAAAGTAGCTTTTTCTGAACTAGTGCACTTAGTCTATTAGGAATGCTTTAATGATAAATTCTGTCCAAAAGTAAAATTATTAGTTATAATAACAAATCTTAAACTAAGAAAAAACTTAAAAAAAAATATATTTTAATTCCTGTTTTTAAATAAAAGAATGTAAAAACCTAATAATTAATTGTTTAATATAGCTTTTTTCTTTCTTTTGTAAAATGTTAAATTTTTGTTTTAATAGAAATTCAGAGCCAAATTTATCTTTATTTTGTAAGTTTTTATTACGGGAATCCACATTTTGCAATAATTTTTGACATTAAAAACTAGTGCAATTTACCAGATGTGTTGGCGGTTAATTATTGCACCTGACATTTGCAGTATAACAACAGTTTATCGCAATATCGCATAAAAATTAAAACAGCTTTCAGGCTTATTTTCTGGATTTCTTGTTTTCAAAAACACCATGTGCCAAGATTTTGCCACAAAACTAAAACTGGCAAAAAATCAGTAAAATTCGACTAGCTTTCTGTGGCAAAATTGTAGCGGTTTAATGTGTGATATTCAAAACTTTATAATGATATTAATATGAAAAACTTTAAAATAAATAAAATGGTTTTGTATGTTTGAAAATGAAAAATGAGAAAACATAGGGCTAAATGTAATTATAGAAAATAAAGCTATTTTACCAAAATTGAATAAAAAGATATATTACAAAACTAACAATTGATGGCTATTTTAAATCCCAAAGCCAAAACACAAAAAATGTCGGGAACTATAAATATTTATGAGAAAAATTATTTTAGGCTTAATTGCTACAGTTTCAATTTCAACTTTGTCTTTTGGACAAGCTACATTAGAACATTCATATAGTTCAAATTGGACAAATAATCAAAATAACTGGGGAGCCCTTGAAGCTGCTGGAGGACCTTTAAGTGCATTTAATGTTGAAAGTGGTATTTGTTATTATACATTGGATATTCCTTGGGATAATACAGCAATTAATATTATGAGAATATATAATGAACAACATGTATTAATTAAGACAGTTAATTTTCCAACAAGACCAAATAGAATTAATTTTATCACTGACAAATTATTTAATCAGGATAATTTAATTGAAATTTTGTATACTGACAATTACAATCTATGTCTTATAAATGAAAATAGTGTTGTGGTTCAAATTATTCAGAATAAGGGATTTGCAAGAGTAATTAAAACACCTAGTGATAAATATAAATTGGTGGTAAGTACAAACGGAGGTGATAATAAACTTTTATATGATGTATACTCACTTTCTGGTACATTGTCTGTGCCTCAGCAAGACGTTTACCTAAAAACTTCGTTTGTAGGCTATCCAAATCCCACAGATAGCAACATAAATATCACAAACAAATTGACCGATGGAGAAAAAGGTGTTTTAGAAATCTTTGATGCAAACGGAAAAAAAGTAATTGCAAAAAATATAACTGGAGGTAGTAAAGAAATAAGCTTAGATGTTAGTGAATTAAGCAATGGCGTTTACATTTATAAATTAAATGGGCAAACAAATAGGTTTATAAAAAAATAACGGAAATAGGAATATAAAAGATTAAAACAGAAACCTTCAATACACCTATTGAGGGTTTCTGTTTTACGGATGGCTTATTAGATAATACAATAATTATGAATTTAACAGTAAAGAAAAATCATTTATAGTCTCAGCCAGACAGCAAATTAATAAGGGGTTTGGTAAAAAAGTAACACGCCTATTTTTTTGTAAAAATAGATGTATTCTAATTTTGAAGAAGGGCATGCTGCCATCTGAACCTCAGTACAGAAGGGGCTAATTTTAATGATTTAAGAAGGATTTGAAAAGTTATTCGCCACGAGTATGCAGTATAATGAAAAAGTAGATTATTTGTAAAACCGCCTTAATTTTTTGTGGCAAGAAGGTATCCCTTCCAAACAAACAAACTTTTATGTTTTTTAAAGAAGTTATCTTTTGTTAATTCTTATTTTTTAAACACATTTACCCAGTGGTTGTTACAAATATACAATATTCGGCTAAAAGAAAATTTATAGATTGTCGATTAGTATCCTTTTAATTGAATCTAAAAATTATAGACGGAAATGTTAAAATAAGATTCCCTGCTTTAAATTGTATTTAAGTGATATGAGGTTTTTGATTTATTCTGCAAATATTTTTTGAATACTTGTCCTTGCCGAATTAGTGGTTCTCAGGAAGTATACTCCTTTGTTTAAATTAGAAATTGGGATAGAAATAAGATTATCGTTATTATTTAATCTAGAAAAGACAGTCTCGCCATTCATTTTGGTAATATAAGCATTAAATGGCAATCCGACACTTGAAGAAACATTGATTGATGATCTTTGTTTTACAGGATTTGGATATGCGACAAAATTTCCAGTAGGAGTAGAATCTGGAAGGTGACCTACGTCTCATTTTTTTGCTTTTTTTATGCTCAAAGTATTTGAAGATCCCGCTGAAGTCAAGTAAAATTTGACATCATCATGATCAAGCCATTTATTAGCAGACCCTGCGTAATGATAGAAACCAGATTCGCAGCTGTTGTTGGTTGCCAAACTTAATATAGATAATTAGCCATTTATGCTCAAAACGGCGAATAGGAAAATTTTTACTTAAAATGAGGAAAACCGTAATGATATAATATGTAAACTTTCTACATTCGTTTTTAAGTTAAAAAGTAGTATTAATATTAGAAATCTATTTTAAGAATGAACTTGAATTACGAAATTTTGATTGTAGACGATCATCCAATGATTATAGACCACTATAGTAACTTGCTAACTAAAACTGGTTTTATAAAAAACAAAATAAATATTAAAAGTTATAACTACCAAGATGTCTACAGCAATTTATTTTTGAATCTAAAATTTCAAAAGAACATTAATTTAGCACTATTAGATGCTGCTCTAACTCCAAACAAAGGATTTGATTTTAATAATTTTCTAGATTTTGCTTTATTTATTAGAACAAAATTTACAGAGTGCAAGATAATTATAAGCATTATGCATACTGATTCTTTGGTAATTGATAAGATTATAAAAAAGATAAAACCGGAAGGTTTTTTTTCTAAAAGTGATGTGTGTTCTAAATCGTTTTCTTCAATTTGTGGAGAAATTATTGATGGTAATGTATACTATAGTCAACGTATTGTTGAATCTCAAAAGGAATTGTTTAAGAAAAATATAAATTGGGACAGTCATGATAATGAAATATTACTTTTAATTTCTCAAGGGATTAAGACTATTAATTTACCAAAATATATTCCTCTGTCTATGAGTGCTATTGAAAAAAGAAAAGCGAATATAAAAGATCAACTTTTAAAAGGAAAAGGTACTGATAAAGATTTAATATTTCATGCAAGAAAGATTGGATTACTGTGAGGTTAAATTTGTCATTGGCTATTTTCTGATATTTCATGATTATTAGATCGTATCGTTTTTTTATTGTAAGTCCGTAACGATTATTCAAAAAGCCCGTAATTTTTACATAAATGTTCCTGTTATTTTCGTAAAAAAGTTAATTATGTTGAGATGTAAATAAATAATATTTTTTGAGTTATGTATTTAAGTAATGTGAATATGTCTTCATTTTAACTGATTTTAAGTGAGTTGTGAAAAATCAATATAAAGAATCAAGGACTTCAATTAATATGTGCACATGTTTTTAAAAAATAGACATTTTAATTTGCTGAATTACAAATATTAAATCAACATAGTTAAATGACTAATTCAAAGTATTTTATTTGATTTAAGGGGAAATCAAGACTTTATGGAAAATAGTTTAGAATAGAAATGGAGAGTCTTAGGTAATCCTTCCAAATGGTTATTAAATTAAGGTTGTATAATAGAATGCTGGTTGTGACCAGAAAATAAGAATGTTAAATTTAATGGATAAGTATACGGTGACAAATATTAATTTAGTTTCAAAATATTGGAAGAAAAAGATATTAAATAGAGGGGAAGTTCTCAAGACGTATCAGAATCAAAATAATCTGCCATGTATTGCTATTAATGTTAATGAATTAAATTATTTTAATAGGCTTACCAATAGAAAACCAATTGCCCAATATACTGTTATAACTGCTATTTATTCTTTTTTGTTAAAGAAACTGATTAATGAATTTGATGGTTATGTTATTTCAGACTATAAAGATCTATGTAAATCTTTACTTCTATCATTTCCTGTAGATTTAAATATTTCATTCAAAGATTATCTTCAAAAAGTAAAACACGAAATTTTAGAGACCTTAAGCCATGACAATTTCAATAAAGAAAGTGTAGAAAAAAAAGTTTTTGAGGGTTTTGGTTTTCTATCCAATTATGGAATTAATATTAACGCAGATGTTAAGTCAGACTGTAATGGTCTTTTATTTGATGTAAAAATCAATGGTAATCAAGATATAAAAATTCAAGTTTCTTACATAGAAGGATTTGTCAATCCATTAATAGCTGACTATTTAGTTCAACATTTTAGATACTTTCTAATTAATTTAGAAGACAATATCGCAGTTAATTTGTCTCAATATCCCCTATTGACTGACATAGAGAAAAAACAACTATTAGTTGAATTCAATAATACTGAAGTAGGGTACCCTAAAAACAAAACAATAGTAGATTTATTTGAAGAACAAGTTATAAAAACACCAAATAATACAGCTGTTACATTTCAAGGATGCTCATTAACTTACAAAGAATTAAATGAAAAGGCGAACCAATTAGCTCGTAGTATTTCTTCTAAATATAATATAAATAAAGGAGATATAGTCGGTGTCTTTTTGCCCAAATCAGATATTGGGGTTATTACTTTATTATCCATATTAAAATTAGGGGCAGTCTATTTGCCTATAGACACTCATTATCCGCAAGAAAGAATTGATTACTTAATAAAAGATAGTGGCTTGAAATTGCTAATTGGTAACGGTTTTGATTTAATAACAGCAAATTGTGATATACTAAATATTAATGACATTAATTTAGAAAAATATAGTAGCCAAAATATATACAAAGAAATTTCATCCAAAGATTTAGCATATATCATTTACACTTCGGGTTCTACAGGACGGCCCAAGGGTGTCATGGTAAAACATACCAGTAACGTTAATATGTCTCTGGATCAGATTAAATCATTTAAGATTACCGAAAAAGATAAAGTAGTATGGTTTGCTTCCGTTTCTTTTGATGCCTCCATATCGGAAATCATGATGTGTTTATATATTGGATCAACTTTATGTATTCCAACAGAAGAAATCATTAAAGATAAAGATGAATTTGTAAGATTCTTAAAAGAAACAAAATCAACGGTCGTTACTTTTCCTCCAAGCTATTTAGGATTGTTATCTCAAGATGATATTTCAGTATTAAGATGTATTATTACTGCGGGAGAATCCGCAAATCCTAGTAAAGCATTAGAAATTATAAAATCAGGAATTGATTATTATAATGCCTATGGCCCTACCGAATGTGCGGTTTGCGTTTCTATATATAAAGTTACAGAGAATGATATTGACAAAACAATTATCCCTATTGGCAAACCCATTTCTAATACGAGACTTTACATATTGGACGATTCTCTAAATCCTGTTTCTATAGGAGTAATAGGAAAGCTGTACATTTCTGGATCTGGACTGGCTCGCGGTTA
>NZ_JBHNPP010000029.1:0-57305 GCF_042436695.1 Flavobacterium sp. HJSW_4 | reverse complement strand
GCCTGCCTGAATTTCTAAGAGCGTTTTCGCTGTTGCGGGTGCAAAAGTAGAACCTTTTTCCGCTTTTCCAACACTTTCCCCGCCCTTTTTTAAATCTTTTTCAAAACTTTTTCTTAACTCGCTGGCAACGTCCCCTTTACATTTTCATGTTTTTTTGGTTTGCGTGGGATTTTTCTGAAATGATTTCCGTTTTTCCTGTTTTATGCCTGTTTCGCATTCTCCATTTTGCAGAGTTTTCAGGTTTTCCGCGCCTTTTTTAATCATTTTTATGCTTTCGAAATCTTCTTTCCCCCCGAAAATCCTCTTCCGAAGACCGATCCCCTAGCCCCGATAGCAGCGGAAATCCTTTTTGGGCCGGGGTTCGGCCCGAAAAGATTGCAGCGGATAGCGGGATAAAGCTCCTAAACCAAAAATTGCAATTCTTCAAATCTCGAATTCCAAAACTCGAAGGGCCTCGCTCCGCCCTGCCAGACAAATTACTCTTATATAATATGTATATCAAAAAATAACCCGACAGCTTTTGGAAAACTGTCGGGTTTGGTATTATGATTTTATTTTTTACTTAGTCGAAGCGAATTGCTTTTACGGGCGATATTTTTGTTATTATATATGACGGAATTAATAGTACCAAGAAACAAACACCGATGGTAAGCAGGTTTAATAAGAGTATATAAATCCAATTGAGATAAACTGGCGCTTGATTGACATAATAGTTTTCAGGGTTTAGCTGAATTACTCCAAATTGTTGTTGGATTAACAGAATTGAAATTCCAATTAAATTTCCCCAAAACAATCCGCGCAGAATTAGGTAAAAGGCGTTATATAAAAATATTTTACGAACTGACCAGTTATTTGCTCCCATCGATTTTAAAATTCCGATCATTTGAGTTCTTTCTAAAATGAGAACCAAGAGCGCTACTACCATATTAATTGTAGCGACTAGAATCATAACTCCTAAAATGATTATAATATTAAAATCGAATAGTTTTAGCCAATCAAAAATATAGCTGTATTTATCTATTATAGTTTTTGTGTCAAGATTAGACGATGTTCCTTCGTAAATTTTATTTCCAACTGATTTAATTTCATTAAAATCTTTGACAAAAATCTCAAATGCTCCAACTTGATTTTCATTCCACTTATTAATTCTCTGAATATGTCGAATGTCTCCAATAATATATGTTGCATCAAAATCTTGAAATCCTGAGTTAAATATTGCCGCGATTTTAAATCGACGACTGTTTGGAAGCTTCCCTTGCTCCTCTTTTATAAAAAAGGTGTTAAATTGATCTCCAATTTTCAAATTTAAGCGATCTGCAAGAAATCTTGAAATAATAACATCTTCATTTAATGCTTTTGTAAAATCTGGCAATTTTCCTTCTACAATATATTCTTTAATATTGTTCCAATCATAATCTGCTCCCACTCCTTTGAACACAATTCCTTCAAAAGCATTTTCTGTTCTAATTATCCCAGCTTTGGTAGCCACCGCTTGGACATGGCTTACTTCTGGAACGGATTTAAATTTAGGATAAAAATCTTGTTTCTTTGAAATTGGAACTGTTGTGACTTCTGAATTGTTATTATCATAATTAGAAATTACAATCTGACCATTAAAAGCGGAAACTTTTTCACGAATTTTTTTCTGCAAACCTATTCCAGTTGCTACAGAAACCATCATCATGATAATTCCGATTGCAATTGCAGAAATAGCAATTTTTATAATAGGCGCCGAGATACTGCTTTTATAATCTTTCGCAGTAATAAGTCTTTTGGCTATGAAATATTCTAAATTCAAATTATGAAGTTTCTTTATGTTGTTTAATTATTTCTTTCTCAAAAATACATCTTAAAAAAGGAAATCAAGATATTCCTGAAAACAATTACCAGTTTTTATTTATAGTGGCAGTTTCTTTTTCATTTCTTCGACGATATTGAATGCTGCTGGACAAATTTCGACGTTTTTCAAAGTTAAGTTTGAAATTTGATAAAATTTGTTTCGATCAGTATGAGGAAATTCTCTACAGGCTTTTGGACGAACATCATAAATCATACAGTAATTTTCGTTGTCCAAAAACGTACAAGGAACGCTTTTCAAAACATAATCTTTATCCTCGTCAATTCGTAAATACTGATCAATGAATTGTTGCGGCTTCTGCCTGAAATGTTTAGAAATTCGCTCAATATCTGCCAAAGTAAATAACGGCCCAGTTGTTTTACAGCAATTAGCGCACTTCAAGCAATCCGTCCTTTTAAATTCAGCATCGTGCAAATCTTGCATAATATAATCTAAATTCTTTGGCGGTTTCTTTTTAAGCTTATCGAAATACTTTTTATTCTCGTTATGCTTATCTTTGGCTAACTTACTTAAGTTATTTAAAATCTGTTTCAAGTTTACTCTTTAAAATTTATTTGCAAAATTAAACAACTTTGAACTTGAAACCTTAAACTTTGAACTAAAACAATGAAAGATCTTTTTGGGAAAGCGATATTTGATTTTTACACCAAAAATTCACCAGAAGACATTATTACCGAAACTTCAATTTCTGAAGAAGACGAAATGAGTGTTGAATATCTTTTTCGAACTTATAATGAAATGCCAAAAATTGAGCAAAAAGCTTTGCAATTGGCGAAAGGAAAAATATTAGACGTGGGTTGCGGAGCTGGGAGTCATGCTTTATCTCTTCAAAACGAACGAAATTTAGAGATAACAGCTATCGATATTTCAGAAAAAGCAATTGAAACTTGTCGCCTTCGCGGAATTAAAAATGCTAAAGTTGAAAATATTTTAGATTTTGATGACGAAAAATTCGACACGGTTTTACTTTTAATGAATGGAACAGGAATTTTTGGTCAGTTAAAAAACTGCAACACTTACTTATCTAAATTAAAATCTCTTTTAAATCCAGGCGGACAAATTTTAATTGACAGTTCTGATATCATTTATATGTTTGATGAAGATGAAGATGGAGGAAAATGGATTCCGTCTGAAAATGATTATTATGGCGAACTAGTTTTTAACATTAGTTATAAAGGAGAAAAAGAAGAGCCTTTTGATTGGTTATATTTGGATTATAATACACTTCAAAATGCTGCGATTGCGAATGGCTTAAATTGTGAACTGATTCTTGAGGGTGAACATTATGATTATTTAGCCAGACTTTCTATTTAAATCAAACCATAAAAAATTTATGAAAGAACTAGATTTAGAGAAATTAAAATATCCAATTGGAAAATTTATTGCTCCAGAGAATTATTCATTAGAATATCTTGCTGAAAAAATCAAAGAAATTGAAACTTTTCCAGAAAAATTAGCAAATGAGACGGTTCATTTAACTGATGAACAACTCGACACACCTTATCGCCCTGAGGGATGGACTGTAAGACAAGTTATCCATCATTGTGCAGAAAGCCATATAAATTGTTTCATTAGGATTAAATGGACACTAACAGAAAACAATCCGGTTATTAAAGCTTACGATGAAGCACTTTGGTCTGAATTACATGATAATTTAACAATGCCTATTCAGCCAACTCTAGATTTATTGAAAGGACTTCATTTTAGATTGGGTTATCTAATGAGAAATTTATCTGAATCTGATTTAGAAAAAACTTTTGTACATCCTGCAGATAATTCAGAAAACAAACTCAAAAAGATTATTGGGATGTATGCTTGGCATGGAAATCATCATCTAGCACACATTACAACTTTAAAAAAATATAAAAACTGGAAATAACAGAGTGTTTACTTTTTACACAAATTGTATACTTATAAAAACAAAAAAATCTCTTCGGTTGAAGAGATTTTTTGTTTTATGGAATATTAAGATATTTATGAGTCTGTAATGAAACTCTCCATTTTGGATTATTCATAACATAATCAACAATAAGCGGAGTCATTTCTTCTTTTTTACTCCATTCTGGCTGAAGAAATAAAATTGCATTATCGTTTACTAATTCTGCTTGTTCTTCTGCAAAAATAAAATCGTGTTTATTGTAAATAATCACTTTTAATTCATGAGCATTGTCATACACAGTTTGTGTTGGCAGTTTATTCTTTTTTGGCGAAAGACAAATCCAATCCCACGTTCCCGATAACGGAAAAGCTCCAGAAGTTTCAATATGTACTTTTAAATTCTTTTCTTTTAATCGCTTTGTTAAAAGCGTCATATCCCAAGACAAAGGCTCTCCACCAGTCACAACAACTGTATCAGCATATTTTGCAGCATTTTCGACAATTAAATCCACACTTGTCGGCGGATGAAGCTCAGCATTCCAGCTTTCTTTCACATCACACCAGTGACATCCTACATCACATCCACCAATTCTAATAAAATAAGCAGCTCGTCCTGTATGCGAACCTTCTCCTTGAATGGTGTAAAATTCTTCCATCAAAGGCAGCATTGCTCCTTTATTTACTTCTAATTGAATTTCTTTTGGTAACATTTTAATATTTTAAGAGTGCAAAGATAGTCAATAATATACGGAACAAAAAAACCGATAGTTTTTTGAACTATCGGTTTTTAATTATTTTCTAAAATCTAGATTATTTTAAAGTCTTAATAGATTGTGTAGCATATGAATTTGCTGGATCTAATACTAAAGTTTTATTGAAATATTCAATAGCTTTAGCTTTATCAGTATTCGCATAAGCAGCACCAATACCATTGTAAGCTTCAATAAATTTCTTAGTTACAGCAGGTTTAGCAACCTCTTCTGCACCTTTTGCTGAAATTTTAGTAACGTATTCTTCGTAGTTTTTAATGATCATATCATCTTTGTCTAATAAAGAATTGATTCTCGCTTTGTACAAGTATGCTTCATCATAACTAGGAGCAGTAGTCAAAATTTTATCGAAAGCTGCATCTGCTTTCCCTAAAGCAACAGCATCACGGCTTTCTTTTGGTTTACTAGCATTACCATAGTATAAAGAAATTCCATAATAAACACTGTCATCTAAGTAATTTTTAGACTCAGAATTACTTGCTCCAAGTTCAAAAATAGCAGCTGCTTGTGTATATTGTTTTT
The DNA here is from genome assembly GCF_042436695.1 of Flavobacterium sp. HJSW_4. NCBI lineage: Bacteria > Pseudomonadati > Bacteroidota > Flavobacteriia > Flavobacteriales > Flavobacteriaceae > Flavobacterium > Flavobacterium sp. HJSW_4. The sequence goes on along the minus strand of NZ_JBHNPP010000029.1, from coordinate 52,277 downwards.
TACCGAATAATTCTTTTCCAAAATCTGCAAATTCTTCAACTACTAGAGGCTCTAATTCAACTGCTTTTTTGATATCAGCTAAACCTGCATCAAAAGCCGCTTGGTCAATTGTACCGTCAGCTGCAGTTCCTTTTTTAATTTTTGATAATCCTAAGTAGTAGTAATCTCTACCGATAACTTTGTTTCCTGGAGCTTTGATATAATCTTCGATAGATTTGATAGCTACATCAACATTTCCGTTTTCGTAAGCAGCATATCCTAAATATCTGTAAATTCTAGGATTTACTTTATCTTGAGCAATCATTTTGTTTGCAACAGTTTCCAATTGCTTGTAATCTTTAACTAAGATCAAGAAATCTGCATGACGCATTTTAGAATCAAGAGAGTAATCTGTCAAACTTAAATACTTCTCGTAATTTGTAATTGCATTTTGCAAGTTTACTTTAGCAGTAGAAGGTTTGTTTCTTGCCCATTTGTAATAAGTTTCAGCAAGCTCTCTGTAAACTGGTCCGTAGTTAGCATCTAAAGCGATTACTTCATTAAAAGATCTAATCGCTTCATCGTAAGATTTAGCACCTTTTAATAAAACTCCTAATTGCATTTTTGCTCTCAACAAAGTGTTATCTGCTGTAAAAGCATCACGGTATGCTTTATAAGCATCATTTTGGTTATTAGCTCCGTAATAAGCATCTCCAATTGCTAATAATGCTTGTGCATTTTGCGGATCAACTAATAAAGCTCTTTTCAAAATTTCAGTAGCGCTTTTGAAATCTGGATTCTCAGAATTCATGTAAGCTCTAGCGATGTAAATAAACTCATTTACATCTTTTTTCTTCATGTCTTTAGTAGCCAAAGTAAAATTAGCTTGAGCTGCAGCTGAATTTTTTGCATCAAGATCTAATTGTCCTAAACCAATATAGCTTAAGTTTTTCTTATCTGAAGCTTGCAATCCATTATTATAATAGATTTTTGCAGAATCGATAACAGATTGATTTAAATAAACATTTCCCAAAACAAAATTTGCTTCCCCGTCTGAAGGTTTAGCTTTGATGATTGATTTAAGGATAGTTTTTGCTTTATCAAATTGTTCAGCATCAATTGCCTTCTTTGCTTGGTTGATGTCTTGCGCTGTTGCCGCGGTAGCCGAAGCAACTAATGCAAGACTTAAAATTTTAAATTTATTCATCTTTATTGTAATTAATTTATTCTTTATCTTTTATAATTTCACTTCTAATCTTTAGTTTACGTCCTGGAGTTTTGAATGGTAGCAATCCAGATTTCAAAACTATACGCTGTCCAATATCGCCCGCAATGAATGATGCAAACCCCATTCCTAGTCCTGAGTAACCTTGACAATTGATAATAAACAAATCACGTGCCAAAGGATATTTTCCTTCTCCAAGGTCATTTTGTGTTGGGCTGTAGTATCCACCACCATTTAACCCTTGTACACTCAAAACATTTACTTTCTTAATTGTTTCTTTCATGTCTGGAGTTGGCTGATATAGCCAGTTGACACCAATAATACCAACCATTCCGTCATTTTCAGAGACAAATTTTATTACTTCATTATTCGTTTTAAAAGAGAAAACTCCAGATTTAGGAATTTCATTAACTTTTGCTAATTCTTTCATGTAACGAACAGTACTTGAATTAGGATTATCGAAAACTAACCCTTTGATTTTACCATCTGATTTGCCTTGCATAAAATCAAGTACACTTTTCAACGCAATAAGTGTATCATTATTGCTTTTGTTTGAAATAAAAGCAATCGCGTCATGAGCAAAAGGAGTTACTCTAGGATTAATTTTACTTTTATCGAAACGAGTTTTTTCTTCAGCAGTTAAATCACGAGTTGTAATTACAACTTTAGCTTTTTGATTTAACAAATCATTAATCACTTCAGCTTCCGATTTTGGTTTTACTGTAATTTTTGCATCATAGTAAGTTCCTTCGAAAACAGCAACCTGATCGTCTACAATTTGCTTTACCGTTTCGTCAACCGTAACATCTAGTGATCCTTTTAAAATGGTTTCTTTTTCCGTTTCACTTTTGCTTTTTTGGTTACACATGGCAAACAAAAAGACAAAAACTATCAAACCTAAAGCCTTACTATATTTCAACATAATTATTCTTCTTTTGAATTAATTAATCTTAAAAATCTTATTCCAGAATACACAATTAGTAAACCACCAAAAGCGTATCTATATTTAGGTTCCATATTAAGTGGGAGTTTTTCCCAGAACATAATCATTAAACCGAGTACAAGATATATTAAAAAAAACAGTATTCCTAAAACAAGAAGAAATCGCTCTTTGAGCGATTTCTTCTGAATATTATTAAGCATATCTTTTAACATTATTCTGCAGATTGAATAGTAATAGGAAGAGAGTATAATACCCTAACTTTTTTACCATTTTGCTCGCCGGGAGTCCATTTTGGACATTTTTTAAGAACACGAATTGCTTCTGCTCCTGTACCATAACCGATATCTCTTAAAACTTTGATATCTGTTAATGACCCGTCTTTTTCAACTACAAACGTAACGTAAACTTTACCTTTTAAACCTTCTTCTTCTGGAGTCTTGTAGTTGTTTCCTACGAATTTGTAGAATTTCTCAATACCTCCTGGGAAATCAGGTTTTACTTCGATACCAGCTGTGTTATATACAGTGTTATCTTCTTGTACCACCTCTGCTACTGGTCCTTTACCAACTGGCTCATCAACAGTTAAAACTGCATCTGGATCTCCTTTGATAGTCTCAGCACCAACTTTTTTGTCTTTTAAATCAACAATTTTTGGTGGGTCTTCAGTTACTTCTTCCGCTTTTGCAACCACAGGTTTAACGAATTTAACCTGATCCACTTTTGGTGGCGGTGGCGGTGGCGGTGGCGTGTTAGGTTTAATTTCCTCTTTTTTCGGAGGTAATTTTACCGCAGCCATCTTAACCTCTTTAACCTCTTCTTCTTCTGTAGATTCTGGTAACAGATTCGCAATAAGAGGAGCAGCGATAGCAGCACTGAAGATAAGAGAACCAATAACAAGTGATTTCACACTTGTTTTTCTGTTTGATTTTCTCAGCTCGTATGCACCATATATCTTATTACGCCCTTCGAATACGATATCAAGCCACTGATTTTTTATAATATCTAATTTCATACTTCTTGATTTTTAAGTTGATAAAATCTAAGATTGCTCTTATTTTTTATCTATCACTTTTGTTTCTTCAGGTGTAAACTCAGGAACAATTGCATAAGTCTCAACTCCAGTGATAGCCATTTCGTCCAAGATATCAACCAAATTACGGTAATTTGATTTCTTCGTTGGTTTAATGATCACAATGATACCGTTTTTAGGTTTTCCTAAAGCAGTAGAATATGCTAAAACATTTTTCTTTTGTTTTAATAATTCTCTACGGATACCATCTTTACCATATGCAATATCTTTAGGCCCTACTTTTGGTGTTGCCAATAATCCCATATAGTAAACCATTGTATTGTTCTCACCCAACATTACTGTCATCGTACGATTTTCATCTACCTTTGTATCTTCTACTGGCTTATCATCTGGCTCTTTATTTGGCAATGATAAATCCATCGATTGAGGTTTTGACAACGAAGTAGTTAACATAAAGAATGTGATCAATAAGAATGCCAAATCCACCATCGCCGTTAAATCGACTTTCGAGTTTTGCTTTTTACTTCTTACTTTACCACCTTTTCCGCCACCACCGTCGCCGGTATTTAATTCAGCCATTTTAGTGTATTTTTTTTAATTAAAAGTCTTTCCCTCTCGTACCTGTAACTAAGTTAAAGGAATTGATTTTCTGATCTTGTAAGATATCCATAATTTTTCTAATTCTTGGATATTCTTCCTTAGCATCTCCTTTTATTGCAATTTGCAATTCTTTGTCATCAAGGTCAATTGTAGCTCTTCTAGAAATTAGAAGCCATTCTTTTAATTGATTATCTAAAGAATCCAAAGGTATTCCAGGTTGGTTTGCTTTGGTTCTGTCTGCCGCTTTCATATCAATGATTTGCTTTAGACCTGTAATTGGCACACCAAAGTCATCCATCAATGCAAATTTGGTTTTATCTTCTTCTGAAAATTCAATACCATATTTTGCACCCATTCCTTCAAGAGTTCTTTTACGAAGCTCTCTTCCTTTGATGTCAAAAAATACTTTCCCTTTTCCTACTGTAATAATAGCCAAATCAGTATCTGGCAATTTAGTTATAGCAACAGAAGCAGGCATATCTACAGGCAATGCCTCAGGCACTTTAGCAGTAGCGGTCAAAATAAAGAACGTTAGCAAAAGGAACGCTACATCGCACATCGCAGTCATATCTGTCGATGTCGACTTTTTTTTCATTTTTATTTTAGCCATTATCTTTTATTTTATTTTTTTGATATAAATATCAAAAATTAATTATTGTCTTAAACTTCCTCTGAATTTTCTGTAAGTATTCACGATTGTAGTACCAGCCTCATCGATAGAGTAAGTTAAATCGTCAATTTTAGCAGTAAAGAAGTTGTAAGAAACAATTGCTAAGATAGAAGTAGAGATACCTGTAGCAGTGTTGATAAGTGCCTCAGAGATACCTGTTGCAAGAGCAGCTTGGTCAGGAGTACCAGCAGAAGCTAACGCACCAAACGCTTTAATCATACCAGATACAGTTCCTAATAATCCTCCTAATGTACCTAAAGATACTAAAGTAGAGATAATAGTCATGTTTTTCTCTAACATTGGCATTTCTAATGAAGTTGCCTCTTCAATTTCTTTGTGGATTACTTCAGAAGCTTCTTCACTGTTGAATCCTTCTTTTTTAACGTCTTGGTATTTTACCAAAGCAGATTTAATTGCGTTTGCAACTGAACCTTGTTGTTTGTCGCAAGAAGCGATAGCAGCTTCGATGTTTCCTTCTTTAATACTTCCTTGTACATTTTTCATAAATGCATCTAAGTTAGTTTTTCCAGCAGCTTTACCGATAACAATAAATCTTTCAATAGAAAAAACAACAACCATTAAAAACATACCTAATAATACAGGTACAATGAATCCTCCTTTATAAACTTGTCCTAATGTATTGATTGGATGTCCAGTTTCTGGATTACCTCCTTCGAAGTTCGCAGAGTCCCCCATGATTACTTTCCAAATAAACACCCCTACTAAGATACACGCAACAATAATGATTCCAGTGATCATTCCTCCCCCATTTGAAGTGCTTTCTTTTTTAACTTTAACGTTTGCCATTTTTTTTAATTTTAATAGTTTTAAATAATTTTTATTTTTTAGTTATATTTAACTTGTAGAGGAGCAAATTTATACGTTTAGTTTAAATAAAAAAACTTTTTTTAATTTAATTGACCGAAATTTAACTTCAAATTAAAAAATATCTCATTAAATTGCCAACACCATTTTTTAGATAAAACAAAAAAAGGGACGATAATTAGAAAAATTACAACGTTTTAGTAAATATTCAAAGATTCCTTTGATATCTTCTTAAAAAGCTGCGAATTTTTTTTTTATTAAATTTTCAATCAAAAAAAGCTTTTTCTTACTAAAAAAAACCATATAAAAAGTACCCAAAAACAAAGCAATACTCATATAACAATCTAAATTACAAATAAAAACATGAATAAAAAAGAGAATTTTATTGCAGATATAAATACAGGGTATTCATCGAAGGGAGACAGCATCATACTTGGAGGTGCAATGCTTGACGGTGAGCCACTTGCAGAAGCGCATGTTAAAATTCCGCTGAAAACTTTAAATCGCCACGGCTTAATTGCCGGTGCAACTGGTACAGGAAAAACCAAAACAATTCAGGTTTTTTCGGAACAACTTTCTAATGCTGGGATTCCTGTTTTAATGATGGATATTAAAGGAGACTTTAGCGGTATAGCCAAAGAAGGTAAAGAAGAAGGTTTTATTACAGAACGTCATGCTAAAATAAACATACCTTATAATGTAGCTGCATTTCCTGTTGAATTGATGTCTTTGTCTAAACAGAATGGAGTTCGCCTGCGCGCAACAGTTTCTGAATTTGGACCTGTATTGTTTTCTCGAATTTTAGATTTGAATGATACTCAGGCTGGAGTCATAGCGGTTATCTTCAAATATTGTGATGATAATCAAATGCCTTTATTGGATTTGAAAGACATAAAAAAAACAATCAATTATATTACTGAAGAAGGCAAAGAGGAAATTGCTGCCAATTATGGGAAAATCTCAACTGCCACAACAGGAACCATTCTTCGAAAAATCATTGAATTGGAACAACAAGGCGGTGATTTGTTTTTTGGCGAATTATCTTTTGAAACTGATGATTTAATGCGAATTGATGAAAACGGAAAAGGTTACGTTAATATCATCCGCTTGACGGATATTCAGGATAAACCAAAATTGTTCTCGACTTTCATGTTAAGTCTTTTGGCTGAAATTTATCAGAAGATGCCAGAAAAAGGAGATGCAGGCCAACCAGAATTGGTAATCTTTATTGACGAAGCGCATTTGATTTTTAATGAAGCGAGCAAAGCTCTTCTAGAGCAAATCGAAACTATCGTAAAATTAATTCGTTCTAAAGGTGTCGGACTTTATTTTGTAACTCAAAATCCGATGGATGTACCTAGTGGTGTTTTGGCTCAGTTAGGATTAAAGATTCAGCATGCATTGAGAGCTTTTACAGCAAATGATCGTCAGGCAATTAAAAAGACAGCCGACAACTACCCTACTTCTCCTTATTATAAGACGGATGAATTATTGACTAGTTTAGGAATTGGAGAGGCTTTGGTTACGGCACTTAACGAAAAAGGTATTCCAACTCCGCTTGTTGCCACAATGATGCGTGCGCCAATGAGTAGAATGGATGTTTTGTCTGCTGAAGAAATTGATGAGATTAATGGCAAATCGAAATTAGTTAAGAAATACGCTGAAGAAATTGACCGCGAAAGTGCTTTTGAAATTTTAAACAAAAAATTAGCAGAAGCGAATGAAGCTGCGGCACAGCAACAAGAACAAGCCCCAACAAGAACATCAAAAGCAGAACCAAGTACTACAGAGGTTGTAACAAAATCTGTTCTTAAAGTTGTAACAAGTGCTACCTTTATAAGAGGTGTTTTTGGAGTTTTATCAAAATTCTTAAAAAAATAATCTACTATTTTTAAACCATATAAGTTATATAAGTAAATATAAACTTTACCCATATAGAAAACCCGACAAGTTTTAAAAAAATGTCGGGTTTATTTATGTTTACAATTCAGATTAAATGAACTTATATAACTTATATGGTTAAAAAAACTTAAGACTGTTCTAATAAGGCTAGTATTTTGTTTTCAACTTCTGGACTATCCCAAATATTTTCAATATTCTCCATTCCGAGAACTTTTTCCATAATTCCGTTTTGATAATCTCCAATTGCTAGCGCTTCTGCATAAGGACGATCGCTGAAAGTAACTCGGCTGTAAAGCGGAATCCATTTGTCTGGATGTTTATCTGAAAATACTTTCTCTATTTTCTTTTGCAGTAAGAATTTTTCATCTGCTGTTTTGGTGCTCATTTCTAAAAAATTTCGATAAGAAAGCTCTGCAATTGCATCTGCATTTGGTTTTCTAGAGATCTGATATTCTGCAAATATCTTCTTCCAATCGTCTTGGTACTTTTCAATCATTTCACTCAAAACGGTGATATCTTCAAAGCCTGCATTCATACCTTGTCCGTAAAACGGAACTATAGCATGACAAGCGTCTCCAATCAAAGCAATTTTATTTTCGTAAGTCCAAGGGAAACATTTCATGGTTACCAAAGTACTCGTTGGATTTTTAAAGAAATCGTTGGCCAGTTCTGGAATTACTTCAATAGAATCTGGGAAATTTTTCTCGAAGAAATCTTCTACCATTTTACGATCTGTAAGCGATTCAAAAGAATTTTCTCCTTCAAAAGGCATAAATAAAGTACAAGTAAAACTTCCGTCAAGATTAGGAAGCGCAATTAACATGTACTCGCCTCTTGGCCAAATATGAAATGAATTTTTATCTAATTTATGTGTTCCATCTGGATTTGCTGGAATATTTAATTCTTTATATCCCATATTCAAAAATTCTTGAGAATAATTGAACATACTCTGACGCTGCATTCTGTGGCGGATTCTAGAAAAAGCTCCATCGGCACCAAAAACCATATCAAATTTTCTTTCTTCCCACTCGCCTCTTTCGCTTTCTCCTATATGAAGTGTTGCATCATTTAAAGTAACGTCCCAAACTTTTTGCTCAAAATGAAATTCAGCTCCAGCTTCTTCAGCCAGATCGATCATTTTTCGGTTTAGTTTTCCTCTTGAAATAGAATAAATCGATTCGCCTTCTTGTCCGTAATTCTGAAAGTTTAATTTATCAACCAAATGAATGGCGCGTTTATCCATCGGAATTGCAATTTCTCGAACTGAATCGCCAACTCCCACTGCATCCAAAGCTTTCCAGCCACGATTGGACATTGCTAAATTAATAGAACGGCCAGAGAAATTTATTTTTCGGATATCGGGACTACGATCATAAACATGAACGCTGTGACCAGCTTTTTTAAGATAAATTGCTAGAAGCGACCCTACAAGTCCAGAACCAACAACAGCAATTTTTAATGAAGTTTGCATCGAGGAAAATCTAATATTGGGTCGTAAAAATAACTAATAAATGTACATGAGCCTTAAAATAAATGAACAAATTGCTTGTAAATAGTGATTCAGAAGATTATTGGGATTTTTGTTATTTTAAAATTATAACAAATTGTTATTTTATTGAATTTATTTGCAGAAATTAAACAATTACTTTCGCTCTAAGTTTATTTCATTAGAAAAAATAAAAATTCATGAACAGCGAAATTTTACAATCAGACATTATTTTAGAAAACGAGAAAGTGCTTTTAATTCCGTTTGAAAGCAAAAGAAATAGAGAACTCAAAGAAATCATTTTTGATGATGAAATTTGGAAATATATGGGAATGTATGTTCGAAACGATCAAGACTTTGAAAAATATATAGAAAGTACATTAAAACAAAAAGCTGACGGAATTTGTTATCCGTTCTTAATTATTGACAAAGTGACAAATAAAGTTGCTGGAAGCACACGTTACGGTTATTTAAATCATGCAAGTCAGAAATGTGAAATTGGCTGGACTTGGTACGGAAAAGCATTTCAGGGAACGGGATTAAATAAAGCTTGCAAATTTGAATTGTTGAATTTTGGTTTCGAGCAAATTCAATTTAGAAGAATACAATTTAGTGCCGATCTTGAAAATTTAAGATCACAAAAAGCTATTGCAAAATTAGGTGCTGTAAAAGAAGGTGTTTTTAGAAATAATTATGTTGATTCTGAAGGAAAAAGCAAGGATGATGTTTATTTCAGCATCATATCGGAAGAATGGGAAAATACTAAAAAGGAATATTTCTCAGAATTTATTTTAAAAAACAACCCAGCTTAAAAACTGGGTTATTTTCTGAATTAATTAACCTTTTCCAAATCTGTTAATTTCCACGATTGATCAAACAATGCTGGTGTTGGACCATAAAATCTTGTCAAAATTTCAAAATCTCCATTTGGATCTGTGGGCGTCCAGTTACTTTCTCCTTCAGACGGTGGTTTGGGTCCAAAATAAAGTGTCACTGTTCCATCACTATTCTTTTTCAAACCAGGAGTTTGAGATGAACGACCTGCCCATTTCATATTTCTCACAAATGCATGTGTTTCGCGATCATAAACGGTCATTGACCAATATTGTTTTACTGGAACATTTGCAGGAACTACCACGCGATAAGAAGAATTTCCTATTAAAAAATTCCCATCTTTGTCTTTTGTAGTCATTAAATAATATTGCGATTCGCCCAAATGTTTTGCACTAAAAAAAGCAATCATGTAGCAAACTCCTCTGTTATCAATTGGATAAATTTCTCTAGTTTGAAAAGAATTTTTAATACTGTTTATATTATCTGCACTGGCAGGAAAAAACCATTGACTACCTTGATAAAATGGTTTTATATTTTCATAATTCCATATTAACCATTCTTTTGCATCATGAATAGCCACATTAAATATTTCTTTAGCTTTTGCATCTGGAGAAAATGGTTTACCTCTTTCTATTCCGATTGTTTTTAGAAGATCAATCATAGCTCTATCCCGCTCTAAAAATGGTTCTTGCTGAACAATTTCATTTAAGGTTTGATAGAAGCTTTCATCATATTTAATAGTAGAATTGTATTCGACTTTACTTGCATCTACAAAAACAGTTTGTGGCGAACTTGATCCTTGAACATATGGATATAATTTTACTCTTTTTCCATAATCTACCGCTGCTTTTACATCTGCTGGACTTCCGCTTTTAAGAACCGAACGTAAAAGTGCATAACCGCGATAAGTATCAGACTGCATCACAAAATAGCCGGACGGGATTTTACTTTTATCGTAACCTGGAGGCAGAATAATATACTTTCCTCCTTTTCCTTTGTCTAATCCGCCTGGACCAACATCTTCAATTGCAGCCTGCCAATAATTCATTACACTTCCGTTAAAAGTACCACCATCAGCTGGAGGAATTTCCAAAACTACTGGTCCTTTTTCTGTATTAAAAAAAGGCATCAAATAAATTACATCTGGATTTGGTGTTAATGTTTGATTCTTCCAATTTAACAATCCAGGCCAATACACGATTTGATTATAAGATCCGTGAAGTTTTTCCATCTCTTTATACATGAGTTGAAAATTAACGGCCGGTAATCCCCAAATTGCAGCTTCAACTGCGCGATTGTACTGCATCTTTTCTTTAATATTCTCAGAATGAAATTCGGTTTTCTGGGAAGATTCTGTGTTTTGAGCTGTATTATTTTCTGCTGTGTTTTCTTTTTTACAAGCCGTTGCAAGAAGAAACAACGAAAACAGATAAGCAATTATTTTTTTCATAACATTAGAGTTAAATTGGTATTAGACATAAAATCTCAATCAAATTTAAATCTAGTGAACAGAATATTAATCAATTATAGACTTCAAAGAGGTTTCATATTATAATTTGAAACCTCTTTTTCCTTAGTCTTCATTTTTACCACTTCATCTTTTTAACCTAAATTTGAATTGGCAAATCAATATTAAAAGTCTCTTATAAAAATGCAATTATACTCAGAACATTACGTCAGTCAAAAAACGGAGCGATTTGTCAATAAAATCTGGCGTCTTGATAATAGCATTGGCGAAAGCCTAATCGAAAACAAATTGGTTTTGCCAAATGGCTGTTTTAATCTGGCAATTGTGAGTGGCAATGCAATCGAAGTTCATACGAGCAAAAACAAATACGAAATGAACGAAGGCATTTATTTCTGCTCGCAAATGACGAATAAAGTTTTGGTTCATATTCAGCCAAAAACAAAAGTTACTATAATTCAGTTACATGCGTGGACACTTTCAATGTTTCCAAAATATGATTTAAGCAATTTTACAGATTCAATTATTAAAATTAATTCAGATGAATTGCCTTTTAAAATTGAAATTCAATCTGAAATTCAAACTCTTCTAAATACAATTAATTTTTATTTTGAAGAATTAGCAAATTCAAACCAGAACATAATTGAAAAAATCTGCAAAATAATAAGAGTTGATGAAGATGAAATTTCAGTTTCAGAAATCGGAAAACTATTGAACTCTTCACAACGTTTGCTTCAAATAAAATTTAAAACCGCAACGGGACTTACAATCAAAAAATACATTCAGATTTTAAAATTTAGAAAATCTGTCGATCAAATGCTAAATGCTGATTTAGAAAAAATGAGTTTAACCGAAATTGCGCTTTACAACAAATATTTCGATCAATCGCATTTTATCAGAAAGTTTAAAGATGTGACCAAAACAACTCCAAAAATGTTTAATCCCGATTCGTATTTTCTTTCGCAAAAAAGATAATTTTTTCGCTTTTGTACAATTTTGATGTTGTGAATTGAATTACTATTGCAAAATCAATAATCATCAATCAATCATCAAAATGAAAATCATTAATCGCCTTTCGTTTCAATTCAAAGTTATTTTAATTGGAATTTTACTTTTTCAAATGCAAACTGGTTTTTCGCAAGAAGAAAAAAGCTCTGAATTGTATAAAACCATTATGTCAAAAGACAGCCTTCTTTTTAATATCGGATTTAATACTTGTGACGTAAAACAATTCGAAAATTTATATACGGAAGATTTTGAGTTTTATCACGACAAAGACAGTATTTCGGATAAAGCGAGATTTCTAAAAACTTTTAAAAGCGGTATTTGCTCTCCAACTAGAAAATACAATTATCGTAGAGAATTAATTGACGGAAGTACCGAAATTTATCCTTTATATAAAAATGGAATTCTTTACGGAGCGATTCAAATGGGAACACATCGTTTTTACGAAAGTTCTGCTGGAAATGCTGAACAGGCTGGAAGTTTTGCCAAATTCACACATCTTTGGCTTCTAAAAAATAAAGATTGGAAATTAGCAAGATCGCTGAGTTATAATCATCAGATGACTAGTTCGACAGCTGGAATCGAGAACCTTTTTGACAATAATCAGGAAACCGAAAAATGGCTGAAACAAAATAATATTCCAGCTTTAGGATTGGGCATTATTACGGATGGAAAACTAAAGCAAATCAAGACTTTTGGCAAGTTAAAACGAGAGGTTTCTGCTCCTTATAATACGATTTGGAATGTTGCTTCGCTAACCAAACCTGTAACTGCTATAGTTGCCTTGAAATTGGTTTCTCAAGGAAAATGGAATTTAGATGAGCCACTAAATAAATATTGGATTGATCCAGATATTGCAAAAGATCCGAATCATAAATTATTGACCACTAGAATTATTCTGAGCCATCAAACCGGTTTTCCGAATTGGAGGTCTTTCAACGAGTCTAAAAAGTTAGATTTTAAGTTTAAACCCGGAACGCAGTATCAATATTCTGGAGAAGGATTTGAATATCTGCGAAGAGCTTTGGAGAAAAAATTCCATAAATCATTGGATCAATTGGCCTCAGAATTGGTTTTTGAACCTTTGAAAATGACCGATTCTCAATTAATCTGGAATGATAAAGTTGATCTTTCGAGATATGCAATTAATTACGACAAAGACGGAAATGCCTACGAAACAACTAAAAATAAAACTGCAAACGCAGCAGACGATTTATTGACTACGATTGAAGATTACGGCAGATTTTTATCGAGCATTATGAACAGCGAAGGATTAAGCAAAAAGGTTTTTGACGATATGATTTCGCATCAAGTTCAAACCAAAAAGAACAAATATTTTGGTTTGGGTTTTGAAATCTATGACTTAGGAAATGAAAATTATGCGCTTTCGCACGGTGGTGCAGATCAAGGTGTTCAGACTATTTTTATTTTACTCCCAAAAACCAAGCAAGGTTTAATCATTTTTACAAATGTTGATGACGGCTATAAAATTTACGAAAATATTGTTGTTCATTATCTTGGAGAAAACGGTAGAAAAATAGTCGATATCGAAACCAAATAATTTCCACTTCAATCAGATATTAACTTTAATCTGAAAACATGCTAAAATTATTTATCCTTCTATTATTATACTTGTGTGAAGTTTTAATCGCTTAACATCTTTTAAAAATATTTGTTAGTTATGAGCATGAACCTACTTTTAAAGTACTTGGTTCATGCTCTACTTTTTTTACATTCAGAAAAAAAATAAAAAAATCTCTACAAATCTTGAAACCAAATCGCAAATCAATCGTCTAAGATTTTAAAGCACAAATTTATTTCATTAAAAAAAAACGTAATTTCGATTTTAACTTTCTGAATATCTTTTTGTTACCAAGTTTCAATCATCAATCAAAAACGAATCATTTCATTAATCTTAACCATAATCAATCCATTATGAAAAAATCAATCAAACTTATTGCACTCTTTGTCGCTATTCAACTCTCAACATTTAGCACTTTTGCTCAGGATAAAGCACAGCAAATCGAACAGCTTTTAAATAAATATACCGAGTACGGACAATTTAATGGTTCTGCTTTGGTAGCCGAAAACGGAAAAGTAATTTTCAAAAAAGGTTTTGGTTCTGCCAATATGGAGTGGAATATCCCGAATCAGCCGGACACTAAATTCAGATTGGGTTCTATCAGCAAACAGTTTACGGCGCTTTTAATTGTAAAATTGGCTGAAGAAGGAAAAATAAAATTGGATGTTCCTATTACGACTTATCTTCCAGATTATCCAAAAGAAAATGGCAGCAAAATCACAATTCATAATTTACTGACACACACTTCTGGAATTCCTAATTATACTAGCGCGCCAAACTTTCTTAGAGACAAAGCGAAAAGCCCTTATACGCCAGAAGCTTTTATAAAAACATTTTGGAGTCTGCCACTTGAATTTACTCCTGGCGAAAAATTCAATTACAGCAATTCGGGTTATTTCTTGTTAGGTTACATTATCGAAAAAATTACAGGAAAAACGTATGAGCAAAATTTACAGGAAACTATTTTCACGCCTTTAAAAATGGTGAATTCTGGTTACGATCACAGCGATTTAATCATCAAAAACAGAGCTGCTGGATATGAAAAAGAAGGAAAGAAAATTGTCAATGCTGCTTATATCGACATGAGTATTCCGTACGCAGCGGGATCTTTGTACTCTACCGTAGAAGATTTATACTTATGGGATCAAGCGCTTTATACCAATAAATTGCTTTCTGCAAAAAGCATGGAATCTTTATACAAACCTTACATCAAAGCTTGGAATGGTTTTTACGGATACGGATGGTCAACTTATGAAGTGTCAAACGGAAACGACAAATTAACCGTTATTGAACACGGCGGAGGCATCAACGGGTTTAATACAATCATTTCTCGCACTCCTGCGAATAAAAATCTTGTTGTTTTATTGAACAATACTGGCGGAACTGTTTTGAGCGAAATGAACACTGCTATTCGCAATATTTTATACAGTCAGCCATTCAATCAGCCGAAGAAATCATTGGCTTTGGATTTATTAGATGTTTACACGGAAAAAGGCGCTGTTGCTGGAACTGATACTTTTAAAAAGTTGAAAAATGATCCGACTTACGCGATTAAAGAAGGCGATATGAACCGAGTTGGATATCAATTACTGCAAACAGGAAAAAAGAAAGAAGCTATTGAAGTTTTCAAAATCAATGTAGAGACTTTCCCTAAATCTGGAAATGTTTATGATAGTTTAGGTGAAGCTTATTTGGCTGACGGCGACAAAAAACTGGCGATTGCCAATTATAAAAAGTCTGTTGAATTGGATCCGACAAACGAAAGCGGTAAAAAAGTTTTAGACGAACTTTTAAAGAAATAAAACGAGATATTTTTTAAATAAAAACTCAAAAATAGCTCCGATAAAGTAGATGCAAAGTCTATTTTATCGGAGTTTTTGTTACAACTTGTAACAGTCAAAATTTGATGATTTAGTTTTTAAAATATTATTTTAGCCTCACCCAAAACAACTGAATTCCTATGAAAAATCTAAAAAAATACAGTTTTCTTTCTGTACTGCTATGTCTTTTTATTTCTTCTAAAGTTGCATCGCAAAACAATCAGCCGTTGATGCCGACGCAACAAAACAAAATTATAATTGACAGAATTGTCGAAGCGGCTCATTACAAAAACTATATAATTGATTTTTGTTTAGTGAAAATAAATGAAGCTTCTGCGAAAGAAGGCTGGAACGATCAAAAAGCGATGGAAATTACGGAGAGTATCAATTACAAAAATTTCAGAGATGCGATTTATAATATTTTCGCAAGACACAATGAAGTTGAATTGGAAACGATTTTAAAAGCTTACGAAAAAGACACTGCTTATCAGTCTCAAAATTTCATGACGACAAATCGAATTCTTTCTAATAATCTGAACATTTTTGCTGATGATATTGTGAAAGGGAAATATCTTTTGAAATAAGGTTCAGAGGTACAAAGTGACAAAGGTTCAAAGGTTTTCTAAATAGAAATCTTTGAACCTTTTTTATGTTTTTCAAATCAACTTGAAACCTGAAACTTCAAACAAATTTATCCCTTCGGTTTCAGAACTAGTTTTGTTGATGTTTTTATGATTTCTTCTTTGTTTAATTTCATTTTTCTGAACTTTCCTGCGTTGTACATTTCGGCTTGATCGCTGTAATGTTTGCTGAAAGGATTTCCAGATTGTCCTGTTGGTAAAATACTCCAGCTGTTTTCTACGTCTGAAAAATCGACAATTCTTCTTGTTGAAGGCCCGCCTTTTACATAGTATTTCCCTTCGTCATTAAATCCGAAGAATAAATTATTGATTACTTCATTTGAACCTGGAGAATTGAAAGGCCCGACATTAAACAATCCGCGGAGCGCAGCCACTTTTCCTAATGGATGTTCGTGTTCTACGGTGTGCACTTTCCCCCAATTCCAATCTGAAATATTTTCTCCCAGTTGATTTTGCAAAGCGATAACAGCATCATGAAATGATTTTGAAACAATTTCTGTTCTCGTTTCTTTGACATTTTTGGTTTTGATATTATCCCACCAAACCGAATTTTCGTTTTTTATCTGGTTCGCGATAACTTGTTTTCCAAGAGAAATTCCTAAGAATAAATTGAAATTGTCTTTCCCCATTTCGTCTTCAAATGTATTTTTCAGATACAAATAAATCCATTTGTTGTAAATCGTTGGCGCAACATCTTCTAAATTGGTGGTTCCTTTCCACGATTTTAAAACGTTCAAAACTTCTTTTTCGTTATTAGAAAGCGTTTTATTATCTAAACTTGCAATTAAATTTTTAGTCGTTTCAACTGCAACATCAGAAGTATTATCATAAATTATTTTGCTAATTGCTTCTTTGTCCCAATCAGATTTAGCATCTAGAATTCCCGAGATTCTTTTCGCACGATCTTCTGGCAAATAATATCCTGGATATAAATAACCATTGTCGATTGCTTCCGGCTGATTATTCGCAGAATAAACATATCCCCATTCCGGATTTTCAGCTGATGGATTTTGTTCGAAATCTAAAAACTTTGTAATATCATCTTTTCCGCTTGAACCGTCTAAAATCAAATGCGTATTAACGCCTTCATTATGTCGGTACAATTTTCCACTCGCCCACCATCCAACATTTCCTTTGGCATCTCCATACATTACATTCAATCCAGGCGCGGCAATAAGACTAACAGATTTTTTAAAGTCCTTTGTATTTTTAGCATGCGAAAGCCCATAAGCGGCATCTAAAATTAAGATTGGTTCTCTCGTATACGTCCACGACATGGCAATTGGCGTTTTCTTATCTAAACGATCTATAAAATCATTCATAATTGGTCCGTGACGAGTCGTTTTAATCGTCAAAACAACATCAGAAGAATCTTTTACTTTTATCGTTTTTTTTCTGATTTCATATTTGCTGAAACCTGTTGGCGTTTGATATTGAGAAGCGTCATCGGCTTTGTTTTTTTCTTGGTAAAAATCGATGTCATCATTTTCGAACATAGTCAAACCATAAGCATAATCTCTGTTATGTGCCAAAAGCGGAAACGGAGTTCCTGCCAAATAACAACCGTACAATTCATGCTGTGGCGTTACCAAATGTGCTTCGTACCAAGTTGCAGGTTGCGAAAACCCAATGTGTGGGTCATTCGCAAAAATAACTTTTCCTGTTTTCGATTTGTGCGGACCAACAACCCAGCTGTTACTTCCAACAAAAGGCGGAATCGGAGATTGATCCAACATTGCCGAAATAGATTTTGAAATCTCGGTATATTCTTCTGTCTTCTCTTTAGAGATTTTAATTCTGGTGTTATTGAATTCTCCTTCAATGCCTAAATCTTTCAAATACGCAACACCATATTTATTTTTAATATCTGTCAACAACGGATCTGTTTTCTGAGCCATCGCAAAACTAAAAGACATATATCCGAAAATATTATAAACGTCTTTTATGGTAAACTTTTGCTTTTTTACACCAACCAAAGTAAATTCTATTGGCGTAACTCCTTCCTCCAAATATTGATTAATTCCATCCAAATAAGCTTGAGTCAGTTTATAACTTTCGCTGTTTTTATCCAATTTTGCAATGGCTTTCGCCGAAGCTTCTTCAATTCCGATTCCGGCAAAAAACTTGTCATTTTTTAGCGCAACACCTCCAAAAATTTCAGATAAACGTCCTGGAGCAATTCGGCGTAATAATTCCATTTGCCATAATCTTTCTTGCGCATGCACATAGCCTAAAGCCGTCATCGCATCTTTTTCAGAATCTGCATAAATATGAGGTACACCAAAATCATCAAAATAGACTGTAGTTGCTGCATCAAGGTTTTTTAATTCTACTGAACCTTCATATTTTGGTTTTAAATGAAAAATATAAGCGCACAAACCAATCGCAAGCACTACAATTAAAACCACTAAAACCAACAGGATTTTTTTAATTATTCTCATATTCTAAAAAAGGATAAAATTCAAAATGATATAACTTTTCTCTAAAATTTTATAAAAGAAAACACTCTTTAAAAGTCTAAATTTATGTATTTAAAATTAATACTATAAATGTCAATCTATAAAAAAATAGCGATTGTAGTAATTTCTCTGTTTGCCATTGTGATTCTTGCCAATGTCGGTCTGAATTATTGGATCAAAAAACAGCTTCCGATTATTATTCACGAAAAAAACAAAACGGCTTACAATATCAATTACGAAAAAATTGAAGTCTCTCTTTTTTCTAGAAATATCAATGCGCAGACTTTATTGGTGAGTCCGAAAAATGAGCCGAAAGACAGCAAAAACGGACTTTTTTCTAAAATCGAATCCATCACTATAAAACACTTCAATATTTGGGATTTGGCTTTTCGCGACATAATTCAAGCAGAAAGCATTATCATCAATAAACCGCGAATCATTTTATATAAAAAAGGCGAAAAATTAATCAATAACAGCAAAAGCATCGAAAAAGAAATTATTGATCCTTTTCGAAAAATTATAGCGGTTTCTAATATTTACCTCAACGAAGGCTCGGTTGATGTTGTTTCTTTAGATAATGACAAACCTATTTTCAGCATTAAAAAAATCCTTTTAAAACTGGAAGGCATTTTGATTACGGACGCTACTTTAAAAGAAAAAATTCCGATTCGATATGAAAAGTATGCTTTGGTTTGTGACAGTTTGTTTTATAGACCCAACGGTTTTTATTACATCAATATTGGAAAAATAAGTACCGAAAAGAATTTTTTAAAGATTAATAATTTCTCTAATCTGCCTCAATTTGAACGATATGAATTTGTAAAACGGCTTGAAAAAGAAAAAGACATTTACAATTTAAAATTCGATTCGGCTCAGGTTGCAAAAATGGATTGGGGTTTTAAAAACAATCAATTTTATTTCAAAGCAAATTCGCTTGTGATCAATCATTTTGATGCCAATATTTATCGTGGAAAAATGGTGAAAGACGATCCAAGCAAAAAATATCTTTACAATCATTTACTACGAAATCTGAAATTCCCGCTTCAAATTGATACACTTCAAGTTTTGAAATCGAAACTGGTTTATGAAGAAGAACTAGATTTTGCTAAAGGTCCAGGTGTTTTAACTTTCGACAAATTCAATCTACAGGCAACTAATTTGCGAAGCGGTTTTGGCTTGAAAAAAACCGACGATGTAAAAATCAAAGTCAAATGTATTTTTATGAAAAGTTCTCCGCTTGATGTCGATTGGAGTTTTAATGTTTTGGATAAAAGCGATGGATTTCATATTCAAGGCATAATCTCGAATTTTAATGTTCAAGGAATGACGAGATTTACAAAACCTTATGTGAATGCCACTTTTACTGGAACTTTCAGCAAATACCGTTTCAATTTCTATGGAAATGACAATGGCTCAAAAGGAAACGCTTCTTTGGATTATGACGATCTTAAAGTCAAATTATATAAAAAGAAAAACCCAGAAAAAGAGGCTAAACTTAAAACAGCCGTTGCCAATTTGTTAGTCAAAAACGATTCGAAAGACGGAGCAAAATCTGCAGAGATTGAAGTCGAACGACTTCAGGATAGATCGTTTTACAATCTTTTGTGGAGAAGTATCGCAGAATCTTTGAAGAAGATTTTGATTTAGTTTTTTTCGCCACGAATTCACGAATTAGCCCAAATCTTTGTGGCTATTTAATTCAAATTACACAAATTAAAAAATAAAATTCGTGAATTCGTGGCGAAAAAAACCTTTCTCACAACGTGAACCTGACATTTATCAGGTTTTAGGAGGAAATATTTTTTTTCATTTGCTTCTATTTTAATCCGAATACAAATGACAAAAAAAAATCTGCATACTTTTCATATTCCGGTAATGGGATTGGCTTACACAATAGACAGTCCGATTAGAGTCGCGCAGTATGGAATTTCATCGGTTGTGGCTCTCGCCGACGATGATTTAATTGAAAAGATGCGTAATTTTTACAGCACAAAATTCAACATTCCTTACGAAGAAATTACTCAAAAATTTCATGATTACCGTGCTGAAAGAATTACCTCTTATTTGAATTTAGTCGATAAAATTGTAAAAGAGAAGTTTGAAAATTTCAAAACAGAATTGGCTGAAAGCAAAACTGCTTTGGAAAATTTCATGTCGATGTTGCCTAATTCTTCTGATATCAAAAAAGGATTTCAGAATTTATTAGATGACGGAATTGCTTTTAAAGAAAACATTCAAAATTATATTGAATCGCATCTTTGTCCAGGAGAAATTGATGTGAACATTATGACGAAATTAGATAAAGATAATTTCATCAAAAACGAACAGCTTCCAATTGAATTTAACGATGCTCATGCTGCGTTAAGAGGTTTTGCCAACAGTAATTTAGAATCTTCTGTTGTACTTTCTGCTGGAATGAATCCGAGATTGTTTGGTTACTTCGAAAACTTCAAAGATTTTTTTCCAAATGAAAATAATGAGTTAAAGAAGAAGATTATCTTGAAAGTAAGCGATTTTAGATCGGCTATGATTCAAGGAAATTTCTTGGCTAAAAAAGGACTTTGGGTTTCTGAATATCGAATTGAATCGGGATTAAACTGCGGCGGGCATGCCTTTGCAACTGACGGGCTTCTTTTGGGCACGATTTTAGAGGAATTCAAGCAGAAAAAAGAACAATTGACACAATCTGCCCACGAATTAATGATTAAAGCTTTACAGGCCAAAAATCAGCATTTACCTGAAAATCCTTTAGAATTAAAAATTACCGTTCAAGGCGGTGTTGGAACAGCGGCAGAACATGAGTTTTTATTAGACAAATACGATGTTGATTCTGTAGGCTGGGGTTCTCCATTTTTATTAGTTCCCGAAGCTACTTCTGTAGACCAAGAAACTCGCAATTTATTGATGAAAGCCAAAGAAGATGATTTTTACTTGAGTAATATTTCGCCTTTGGGAGTTCCATTTAATACTTTGAAAGGAACAACAAACGAATTCTTAAAGCAAAAACGAATTCATGAAAATAAAGCAGGAAGTTCTTGCCCGAAGAAATTTTTAGCGTTGAGCAAAGAATACGATCCGCACGGAATTTGTACGGCTTCAAAAAAATATCAGGATATCAAATTGGAAGAGTTAGAAGCGAAAAAAGATTCTTTATCTGCTGATGAATTTGAAAAAAGCAAAATCAAGATTACCGAAAAATCATGTTTATGTGTCGGTTTGGCAAATGCTTCTTATTTAGAAAATGATATTAAAATAAAAGGTCAAGCACAAGGCGTTGTAATTTGCCCCGGACCAAACTTGGCTTATTTTGATCAAGAAGTTTCTTTAAAAGATATGATTCATCATATCTATCAAGGAAAATCGATTATTAGAACTGAACGCCCAAACTTGTTTATAAAAGAGCTAAAAATGTATGTTACGTATTTTAGAAATGAAATTCAATCTATTTCTGGAGAACTTACAACGGCTCAGCTAAAAAAATGGAATTCTTTTAAATCTAATCTGTTAGATGGAATTGAGTATTATAAAAATTTATTTGAATCGACGTCAGTCTTTAAGGGTCATCTTGATCAACTCGATTCTTGTAAATCAGAATTAGTTGGTATTAAAATTCCCGTTTCAGAGTTGGTTTAAAATTGAAAACCCCAAATTATTACTAATTTGGGGTTTGTTTTTATCTATAGAATTTAAACTATTCTTTCTTCTTGTTTTTACTATCAATAACAGCTCCGGTTCCGGTTCCCAAAGCAGCTCCAGCTAAACCACCAATAATGGCACCTTCGCCTTTTTTCTTACTGACAATCGCACCAGTTGCAGCTCCTACTCCGGCACCAATAACAGCACCTTTAGCAGTTGCACTCCAACCTTTCTTTTTGGTTGTCGTGGTTGTTGTTGCACTATTTCCATTTGCAGCTTGCTGATGCACTACCACAACTTTCTCTTTCTGAGCTTCTATTTTTTCCTCATTCATTTTTGCCATTTCAGTCTTCATCGAATCGATAACACGCTGTTTGTTAATCTCAACTTTCATTGAATCAATGCTGGCTTGTTTGGCTTTATTTATATCTTCTTTATTTTGTTGTTGACAAGAAGTTAAAAATATCACGGTCAATAATATATATAAGCCTTTCATGATCTTGTAATTTTAAAATTATACATTACAAAATAAGCAATATCTGTTATAACAGTTGTTACAGAATTTTTTTGAAAGGTTATAAAATTACATTGCAGAATATTCTTTCACCAAGATTTTACTTTTAAAAATCTAGCTAAGGTCCAACGTTGAATAAAAAAACAACCATATAAGTAATATAAGATATTTTAAGTTTTTTTTCTTAATTGAACTTATATTACTTATATGGTTTATAAATACTTCGCGTCTTAGCGACTTTGCGAGCAATAATTTTACTTCCCTAAAATTCCTTTTTTCAGAATTTGCCCGAAGTCATACATATCTTCATAAGAGCAATATAATGGAACTGGAGCCAAACGAATTACGTTTGGTTCGCGCCAATCTGTAATTACTCCGTTTTTCATTAAATAATCAAATAAAGCTCTTCCTTCTCCGTGCAAGAAAACAGATAATTGCGAAGCTCTTTCTGCAGGATTTGAAGGTGTAATGATTTCAAAAGTACTTTCTACTTCTTTATCAATTTCGTGAAGAACAAATTCCAAGTAAGAAGTAATATGATCACGTTTTGCGATTAAAGCATCCATTCCAACCTCAGCGAACATTTCTACAGAAGCCAAATAAGGCGCTAAAGATAAAACAGGAAGATTACTAATCTGCCATCCATCTGCACCATGAACAGGATCGAAAGTTGGTTCCATTTTAAAACGGCGTTCTTTGTTGTGTCCCCACCAACCTGCAAATCTTGGCAAATCTGAGTTATGATGTTTTTCGTGTACGAAACAGCCCGAAGCATTTCCTGGACCTGAATTCATATATTTATAACTGCACCAAGCAGCAAAATCTACGTTCCAATCGTGAAGTTCTAATTTAATATTTCCAGCAGCATGCGCTAAATCCCAACCTACTTTTGCTCCAGCTTTTTGTCCTGCAGCAGTGATTGTTTTAATGTCAAAAACTTGTCCAGTGTAGTAATTTACTCCACCAATTAAAACCAAAGCCAGTTCATCTCCAACTTCTTCAATTTTAGCTAAAACATCTTCTAAGCGAATATTATGTTCTCCTTCTCTACGTTTAATTTCTACAATTGCATCTTCTGGTTTATAACCGTGAAAATTCACTTGACTTTGAAACATGTATTGATCTGATGGGAAAGCTTTTTCTTCGCAAATAATTTTGTAACGTTTTCCTTTTGGCTGATAAAAAGACACCATCAATAAATGAAGATTTACGGTCAAAGTATTCATAACCGTAACTTCTGACGGAAGCGCACCAACAATTTTACTCAACGGTTCAGCAAATCTTTCTTGATAATCCCACCAAGGTTTTTCAGCATAAAAATGACCTTCAACAGCCAATTCTGCCCAATCGTTCATTACTTCATCGATGTAAGCTTTGGTACGTTTTGGTTGTAGTCCTAAAGAATTTCCAGTAAAATAGATAACTCGTTTATCATTCACTTTTGGAAAAATAAATTGTTCTTGATAATGGTTTAATGCGTCTTTCGAATCTAGCTCTCGTGCAAATTCGCGTGTATTTTGAAAAGTCATTGTTTTTTGTTTTGCTTGCTAAAATAACAATTTTTGTTTGTTTTGTTTTAAGTTTCAGGTTTCAAGTTGATATTCTTTGTGTGATTTACCGCAAAGTACGCAAGGTTTTTTTATCAAGATTAACTATTACAAACACTAATAAGTTCGCAAAGCTTTGCCTTCTTTGCTTGAGGCAAACACAAACTGAGCAAAAAAAATCCTTGCGTACTTTGCGGTAAATCACAACGAACGTAAAAACTTGAAACCTGAAACTTGAAACACTTATAAAAACAGAAAACCCGATAGCTTATAAAAAACTATCGGGTTCATATCTTGAAAATTAATTCCGATTATAGAATTAACATTGCGTCTCCGTAAGAATAGAATTTGTATCCTTCTTTGATCGCTTCTTCGTATGCTTTTTTCATTAAATCGTGTCCACAGAAAGCAGAAATCATCATCAATAATGTTGATTTTGGAGTGTGGAAGTTTGTAATCATACAGTTTGCAATACTGAAATCGTGAGGAGGGAAAATAAATTTATTTGTCCATCCTTCGTAAGGATTTAAAGTATTAGCAGAAGAAACAGAACTTTCAATTGCACGCATTGAAGTTGTTCCTACAGCACAGATACGTTTTTTCTTTGCTTTTCCTTCGTTTACGATATCACAAGCTTCTTGAGTAATAATTAATTCCTCAGAATCCATTTTGTGTTTAGATAAATCTTCAACCTCAACTGGGTTAAAAGTTCCTAAACCAACGTGTAAAGTTACCTCAGCAAAGTTCACCCCTTTGATTTCTAATTTTTTCAAAAGGTGTTTTGAGAAGTGTAAACCAGCAGTTGGTGCCGCTACAGCTCCTTCTTCTTTTGCGTAGATTGTTTGGTATCTTTCAGCATCTTCAGCAGTAACTTCTCTGTTGATGTATTTAGGAATTGGAGTTTCTCCAAGTTCTGTCAATTTATTTCTGAATTCTTCGTAAGATCCATCGTATAAGAAACGTAAAGTTCTACCACGAGAAGTTGTATTGTCAATTACCTCAGCAACTAAAGTATCGTCATCACCAAAATAAAGTTTATTACCAATACGGATTTTTCTAGCTGGATCAACTAAAACATCCCAAAGGCGTTGCTCAGAATTTAATTCTCTTAATAAGAAAACCTCAATTCTAGCTCCCGTTTTTTCTTTGTTTCCGTACAAACGTGCAGGGAAAACTTTTGTATTGTTAAGAATTAAAACGTCTCCGTCATCAAAATAGTTGATAACGTCTTTAAACATTTTATGTTCGATAGTGTTTTTTTTACGGTCAATTACCATTAAACGTGATTCGTCTCTGTTTTCTGCTGGAAATTCAGCCAAAAGTTCTTTCGGTAAATTGAAATTGAAGTGTGATAATTTCATATTTGAATTGTTGATTTTAGCGTGTAGATTTCAGATTTGTTTATCTAAAATTTTAAATCGGTTGCAAATATACGATTGTGAAATAGGCGTTGTCAAGTGTTTTGGCTATTATTTTCAAAAGTCCTTGATTTACTGAGGTTTCAGATTGACTTAAAAAGCTATTCTTTAAGTCAATTTTAACTTTTTCATTGTCATTTCGAGTAAAGAGAGAAATCACAATAGGAGCTTTCTAAAGCATATAGTCAATCTTTGTTGAGTTACTTGCGTGGTCTTCGACTTCGCTCAGACTGACAAACTTTGCGATTATACTAAACTCAATCCATAAAAAAACCTCTGGTTGAAACCAGAGGCTATATTTACAAGCTTTGTGCTAAGCTTTTATTTAAATGAACTTATATGACTTATATGGTTCAAAAAATTAAAGTTCTGAGATTTGAAAGTTTAAAGCTTTTAAATCATTCCAGAAATCTGGATATGATTTAGAAACTACTTCTGCATCATCGATGATAATTGGCACTTTGATTGCTAACGGAGCAAATGCCATTGCCATACGGTGATCGTTGTATGTTGCAATATGAACATCGTGATTAATATCGCCAGAACGTGATAAAGTCAAGCTGTCATTAGTTACAGAAATATTTGCTCCTAATTTTGTAAGCTCTATTCTTAAAGCTTCAAGTCGGTCCGTTTCTTTAATTTTTAAAGTATGAAGTCCTGTTAAGTGGCATCCAATTCCTAAACCTAAACAAGTAACCACAATAGTTTGTGCAATATCTGGTGTATTGTTCAATTCAAAATTTACATCTTCGTAATTGAATCCTGAAACTTTCTCCAAAGTCATTTTATTGTTTTGGAAAGTCGTTTTCACACCCATTTTCTCATAAAGAGAAACTAATTCAGAATCTCCTTGCAGACTGTTTTCTTTGTAACTGCTTAAAGTGATTTTAGTAGCATCAGACAAAGCAACAAGGCTGAAGAAATAAGAAGCCGAACTCCAATCAGACTCAACTACCATTTCTTTAGATTCAACTGCTTCTTTAGGGAATACTTTAATTATATTTCCTTCAAAACTTGTTTTAATATCTAAATCATTAAGCAAAGCCAAAGTCATTTTGATATATGGAATTGAAGTAATTTCTCCTTCTAAAGTCAGCTCTAAACCATTATCTAATTTTGAAGCCACTAATAAAAGTGCTGAAATATATTGGCTGCTCACATTGGCTGCCAAAGTTACTTTTGAAGCGGTAATTTTTTTTCCTTTGATTCGAATTGGCGGATAACCTTCTTCTTTTTCATACGAAATCTCAACTCCCAATTGTCTTAAAGTATCAACCAAAATTTTAATTGGTCGTTCCTGCATTCTGCTAGAACCTGTCATTACCACTTCTCTTCCTTCGTTAACCGAAAAATAAGCAGTTAAGAAACGCATTGCAGTTCCTGCGTGGTGAATGTCTACGATTTCGTCATTTCCAGCTAGAGCTTTTTGCATTACTTCGCTGTCATCTGAATTTGAAGTATTGGCTAAAGTAATATTTGGGAATAACGCTTTTAGTAGCAATAAACGGTTCGTTTCACTTTTTGAACCTGTGATATTTAGTTGCGAATCATCAATCGTGAATGGTGAATTCGTGCTTAATTTTAAATTCATTTTTTTAATTGTAAGTTGTGAATGATGAATGATGAATGACTAGAAACATATTCAGCCCTGCAATTTACCACTCCCCATTCATAATTCAAAATTCAAAACTCATAATTCAAAGCTTATGAGTGATATTTCACAATTATTTCAATTTATCATTGTTTTTGTGACGATCTTTATCTCTAACCGATTTTAGATCCATTTTTTTATCGAAAGATGCTTGCAAATCAATTCCGGTCTGATTCGCTAAACACAATACAACAAAAACAACATCTGCCAATTCTTCTCCTAAATCTTTGTTTTTATCGCTTTCTTTTTCAGATTGTTCTCCGTAACGGCGCGCAATGATTCTGGCAACTTCTCCAACTTCTTCTGTCAATTGAGCCATATTCGTTAATTCATTAAAATAACGAACACCGTGTTCTTTTATCCAAGTATCAACAGCTAATTGTGCATTTTTCAAATCCATCTTTTATATCTTTTTAAGAATTATTTTTTCGTTTTGGCTTACGATCATCTTCTGAAAAAACTCTTTTATCATTCCGTAATCCTCAGCTGCAAAAATACTACTGTTGATTTCTTTTTGGCCAACAATTTGAATTTTGTTTTCTGAAACCGAAAAATTTAAAATAAAGGACATCAACTTGTCTTCTGAAGTTATTTTAAATGGCTTAGGAATCGATTCTATAGTGTACCCCTGAGGAATTTCGACGCTTAGATTAAACTTTTCTAAGTTTTTATATCCAAAATAAACAGGCATTTGTCTTTTTTCCTGATTGAAAGGATTTTTAGTTTGGGTAAAAAATAAAAGCGGATTCATAAAAATTTTTCCATCAATAATATCAGATCGATTGCTTGAAGCAAAAGCAAAAGTTTCTATAACCGATTGATCTAGATTTGACTTCTGATTTTCTATTTTATAATTTGAAATCTCCAAACCTCCCAATCTGTTTTCAAATTTTTCAAGATAAGCATCTTCGGTTTTAGTATTATTTTCTTCTCTAAAACTGTACGCATCATAATCTGTTCGTTGCACTCGAGCCTGACCGTTCATTTTTCCGTCAGGATTTAATTTGACAATCAGACTGTAAATTTCTTTAGACTGCTGTGCCGGATCTAATTGAATTTCTTCAGAACTGCCATCTTTCTTAATTAATCTTCCGTTCCAATTTAAAACATTCAATGGCAAAATATTCGGTGCTGTAAGTTTATGACTTGCATCCAAAAGGATTCTTTTACCATCAATATCGGCTGCTGCTATCACATAATTGAATCCTGTTCTTGTTGGATAAACTGGAAGTCCGTTTTGTATTGTACTCACCAAAACAGGATTGGCTTCAATACCAGCCGCGCGAAGCATATTGATCAGAATAAAATTGATTTCTGCAACATTTCCTGTTTGATCTTTATAGGCTTTTTCGACTCCCTTTTCTGTGAAACAACTATTAACTTCATTCCAATTCATTCGATTTTTAACATAAGTAAAAATCAAATTCAATCTTTCCTTTCTATCTTCTACATTAGACAATAATTTATTCAGATCATCTGTAAATAAACTGCCTTGATTCAATTGTTTCCCGAAACTATCATCTTTAAAAATAGTCTTTGCAACACCTTCCCAAGTTAAACTGTAATCTTTTACAGGCTTATCTGGAAGACGCACTCTTTCTAGTTCTTGCTGAATGCTGCCTCGATAATTTTCTAGATTACTAATGTAAGGTTCCTCTTTTAATGCTGGAACATCTTTTCCTTGATAAAAGCTTTCGATTTGTTTATAACTAAATGAACTTGTTTGACTGAAGGAATTATCAAAGCTCTGACTTGCGCCTGTAAATTTAGATTCTGTTTCTAACGGAATTCCTCCAATTAAAATAGGTTTGTAAATATAAAACTCAGGAATCTGAGTTTTGTAATAAAAATAGTCAACAGGAATGTTGAACTGAATATCAAAATCAGGAAACTTCATCAGATTTTCTGACCTTAAAACGTATTTATATTCAATAATAGACCCCACTTTTACATTTGGCAAAGTGATCGTTTTTTCTTTCCAGTATTTATTGATTTTGTTTTTAAACTCGCCCTGATTATTCAATTTCGTTTTTACGATATTTCCATTTTCTAAGTTATAAGTCACTGCATCTGAAAATTCTAAACGATCTTCATTTAAATTATCATAACCAATATAAAAACGCACTTTCTGGTTGGCCCAGCTTAAACCTTCTTTTTTGTAAATTTTGATTTTCACCTCGCAGACATGGTTGGCATAAAATCCAACATCTTTATTATAACCAAAATAAGTCCTTCCTTTTTTAAACAAGATAGCAGCCGGCGCGCTGCTATCTTTAGGATGAACTTTCTCGTTTAATTCTGCAATCGTTACTTTGCCTAAATCATAATTTTGAGCTTGAATAGTGATCACACTTCCAAAAAGTGAAATACAAATAAGAAGGAATCTTAACATAATTAAATACGTTTTAAAACGATTTTTTCGGTTTCTTTTGCAATCATTGTTTTGTAATACTCTTTCAGCATTTCATATTTTTCAGCAGAAACGATAGCTTCATTGATCTGATGTAAAATAGCTAGCTGCAACGTATTTTCATTAACAGCAATATTAAATTTAAATATCCCTAAATTATCTTCCATTGTAACAGCAGAAGCTGCAGGCAATGTTTCAACTGCAAAACCATCTGGAATGTTAATCGTAATATTATACTTATTGGTAAAAGGATAACTAAAATCTATTGGATATTCTCGCACTTCTTGCTTAAAAGGATTTTTATCATTAGTAAAAAATAACATCGGATTTACATAGATTTTATCTCCAATAATCTCACATAAATTATTTCCGGTAAACGAATACGTTTCAATAATTGGCAACAGTATATCTTGCTCGTTAGTTTTAGAATAATCGCTTATTTCTATTTTATTATTATTGTTCTCTAGCTTTTCTAAATATTCTTCTTCTTTAAGATTGCTAATTTTGTTTCTGGTAATCATGCCATTATAATCTGCAGACTGTCTTCTTGTTTTTCCTGTCACTTTCCCATCAGCTTCGATACTGTAAGTCAAAAAGACATTGTCAAAAGATGTTTTTTCTGGCATCAGATTAATTTCTTCAGATGTTCCATCTTTTCTAATTAATCTTCCTGACCAGTTCAATACTCTAAGCGGCAAGATGTTTGGAATTGAAAATTTTTCGGAAGCATCTAATAAAATATATCCGTTTGGAGTTTCTACGGCCGCAATTACATAATTAAATGCTGTTCTGTTTGGAAACAAAGCAATCCCGTTTGAACGTGTGCTTACTAAAACTGGATTTGCAGTTAGCCCAGAATAACGAAGCATCGCTGTAAGCATCAAATTAATATCGGCAATGTTTCCTGTTTTTTCCTTGTAAGCCTTTTTCACACCGTTATCACAGCTATAGCCATAATAGTTATTCCATTTCACGTTTGATTTCACATGATTAAAAATGCCCCAAATTTTCTCTTCTGGCGTTTTTGTTTCGGCAAGCAGTTTTTTCAAATCTTCTTCAAAATATCCAGTTTTATTTAATTCAGGACCAAAATCATCATAATCATAGATTGTCTTTACTACTGAATTCCAATCTGTAGAATAAGTTTTAAATGGCGAATTCGGATACTTTGTCATTGATAATTCTTGACTTAAGCTTACGGTGTAATTATCAATATTATTTACAAAATTCTCGTCCTTAAGTGCTGGTAAATTTTCTGCGATATAAGTAGTTCTTGTCTCAAGAAAATCTAATTTTTCTTGTGAAGCGCTCCCGCTAACCACTCCATTTCGACCTTCTCTGTATGTGTATTGGATTGATCTGTTGATTTTTTCTTCTGCTATTTTTGGACTCACATATCCTTTAAAATTTCTATTGTAAACAAAATACTCTGGAACATTCATTTTAAATTCTGAATAATTTACAGGAATTCGATCTTGAAAACTCCAATCTCTTGGGCTCCCAATACTATTATTTTTTATGATATACCTAAATTCAACTATAGATCCTTCTTTAACATTAGGCATCGTAATAACCTTTTGTGCCCAATATTTATTAATTGCTTCATCAAATTCAGCTTCACTTTTCATTTTAGTCTTCTCTATCTTTCCATTCACTAAATTATATGTTGTAGCGTCAGAAACAAGAACTTTTTCTTTTGAGCCATTTCCAGCTATATAGTACCTTATTTTTTTTGTAGCCCAATCATAGCCCTCTTTTTTATATATTTTAATTTTTGCAATTACTTCCAATTGCATGACAAAGCCATTATCTTGATCATAATCAAAAGTATTTTGCCCCTTTTCAAAAAGTATAGCAGCAACGGCCGAAGAATCTTTAGGATGAACTTTCTGTTCAAGCTCTGCAACAGTAACTTTTCCTAATTTAAATTCCTGCGAAATTATTTTGGGAGAAAATAATAAAATCGCAAATAGTGTAAGTAGTTTAATAATCTTCATTGGTAATTTTTGGTTTATTTTGGTTTTGATTTGTTAGTTTTTGGTAAGTATAATTTTGGCGTTATCATTTCTAGAAACTTGTTCCATAAACAATCGATACTCATCGTATTCTTTATTTGAATATTTGCCTTTGCTAAGAAACATTGATCTTTTATAAGTCAATTTATTGTTATCTTTTTTGATGATTTCGGTTTTATACTCGCCAAATTTTCCTTTTAATTCATAATTGGAAGGCAGAAATTCGATACTGAAACCTTCTGGCAGATTGATTTCGATTTCATCTGTATCTAAAAAACCACGCTGGATTTGAAATGGATTTTTACGGTTTCTAATTCGTTTTACATTTCCCGTATATTGGTTGAAAGCATCAACCACAAAAATCATTTTATTTCCTGAAAGTGCTCCATAATTCACAGCGCTGATCTGGACATCTTCAGTAAAACGAATATTCTCTTTATCATTGGTAAAAGTAATTTTACCCAATTTTAAGTTGTTTATATTGTCCCAATATTCTTTATAGTGTTCTTCTTTCTCATTCGGTTGCATTGTTTCTACTCGAGATTTAGAATCATATGCACTTCCTTGAGAGGCTATTTTTAAAACTCCTGAAAAATTTCCAGTTTGATCAATTGTATAAACTCCTTTTCCTTCCTGAGTATTTCCGTTATCAGCATAGATTTTAGTTCGAACAATTTCTCCTCCATCAGGTTTTACTACTAAAACATCGCGATCATCTGTAAAAGTTCCTTGATATCCAAATGGTCCATCTTGACTCGTACATTCTAGCCAGATATAATTATCCTGGTTAGGAATTGCCAAAATCATATGATTTCCTTGCATCGAAACAAAATCGGATTGAATATCTTCTTTGTAGCGATCGCCATATAAAATAGTATTGTACGACGGAACATCTACAACCTGCAAAAGTGCTTTTGTATAATTTGTCAATGCCTTGCAATCTCCATATCCTAAACGATCAACATCGTTTGCCAGCATAGGTTTCCAGCCGCCAATACCAATAGCAATGTTTACATATCGAGATTTTTTCTGTACATAATCATAAATGATTTTAGCTTTTTTGACAGGATCTTTTTCATTCCCAACCAAAGCTTTAATTTTTGATTTTGTTTCTTCTGGTAAAACAGTTGTTCCATTCAAGATTTTGTCGCCATACCATTTACCAAATGCTTCCCAAGTAGTAGCATTTCCGTCAACTCCTTCCAAGTGAAAATTTTCTAATCCCATCATGACTTTAGGAAAAAGATCTGAAAGAGCAGGACTAAGATCTTCTTGTTTTTGAGCAAGAATATTTGTCGCTATATAACTTAAATTGGTATCGGAATCAGCTGTTTTTTTGATATTGAAATTATCAAATCGGAACTCTTTCTTTTTAAAGCCCAATCCTTTTGGAAAAGTAACATTCAGAACACATCTTTCTACGCTCAAATTATAACTGCCAATAAAATACCATTTCGGTATAAATGCAGTATTCGAAGTTTCAATTTCGCTTGTATAAGCAATCGTAAAGGGATACGAAATTGGTGTGTAATCTAAAAAAAGTACGCGACTGTCTGAAAAAAGAGTACTTCCGCCTACCGCGCTCTGATCTTTAAAATCTTTTCTCTTGATTTTTTTGATTTCATTTCCGAGCGCATCATAAACTATAGCTTCAATATTTTTTACTGAAGTTGTTTTGTCATAATGACAATAGGCGTCGATATCATTTAATCCTTTTTCATTTAAAACAGAAACAACTCTTTGAATTTTGACATTCATACTTCTTTGCGAAGCAATAACAATATCCATCTGATCTAAACGAAGAACAGCATTAGCATTTTGTTTTAAACTATCTGGTACAAAAATTATGGGATAATTGCCCTTTTGAGCGAATGAAGTAAGGTTTAAAAAAAGTAAAAATATCGCAAAAAAAAGGTTTTTCATTAGTAAGTATTTTCGTCAAATATATATTATTTTTAGAAATCCTTAACAAATGTTTAATAATATTTTATTCCCTGTTTTTACTATCCATTACAATTGTAACTGGCCCGTCGTTTAAGAGACTGACTTTCATATCTGCACCAAAAATTCCGGTCTGTACTTTCTTTCCAAACTCTTTTTCTATTGCCTCAACAAAGCTCTCGTAAGTAGGAATTGCAAAGTCTGGTTTTGAGGCTTTTATGTAAGAAGGACGGTTCCCTTTTTTCGTTGAAGCATGAAGTGTAAACTGACTCACGACAATAATATCGCCATCGATATCCTGAACTGAACAATTCATAACATCATTTTCGTCTCCAAAGATTCTCATTTTAATGATTTTCCCAGCAAGCCAATCAATGTCTTCCTGTGTATCGGCATCTTCAATCCCAACTAAAACCAATAAACCTTTTTGAATATCTGCTGTTTTTTGACCATCAACAGTTACTGATGCTTCGGAAACTCTCTGAATTACGACTTTCATTATAATTTTGAATTATGGTTTAATTCCACAAATTAAGGATTTTTACAGATTTTCAAACTATGCTACAATTGGGATTTGAAATTTAAAATTCTATTTTCTCGTTTCATCACTAGCAGCACGATCTTCGCCATACGTATCGGTGCGATAATGTTCATCGTCTCCTTCTAGGATTTTCAGATAACTATTGTAACGCGACCAAGCGATTTCATCTTTTTCTAAAGCTGCTTTTATCGCACAATGAGGTTCTTCTTTATGCAAACAGTTGTTAAACTTACATTGGTCTTTCAATCTGAAGAATTCTGGAAAATAACCGCTAATTTCAGACGGTTCCATATCTACGATTCCAAAACCTTTGATTCCTGGCGTGTCGATGATTCTGGCATCAAAAGACAAATCATACATTTCGGCAAAAGTTGTAGTGTGCTGACCTTGTTTGCTTTGTTCTGAAATAACAGTAGTTTTTAAATGAAGACTTGGCTCAAGTGCATTAACCAAAGTAGATTTCCCAACACCTGAATGTCCAGAAAACATGCTTACTTTGCCAATCATCATTTCTTTCAGTTTGTCAACTCCTTTATTTTCTGTGGATGAAATTCGAAGACATTTATACCCAATTTCAGAATAAATATGCTGCAAATAAAGCTGATCATCTAAAGTCTGCTCCGTTAAAGTATCAATTTTATTAAAAACAAGAATAGCTTCAATTCCGTATGCTTCGGCAGTAACCAAAAAACGATCAATAAAACTTGTAGTTGTTGGCGGATTATCAATTGTAATCAATAAAAAAACCTGATCGATATTAGAAGCAATAATATGAATCTGTTTAGACAAATTAACCGATTTACGAACGATATAATTTTTTCTTTCATGAATATTATGAATCGTTCCTGTTACGGCATCCGAAGTTTCATCCAACTCATAATCAACAATATCGCCTACAGCAATAGGATTGGTACTTTTAATACCTTTTATTCTGAATTTCCCTTTCATACGGCATTCCACAAAATCTCCTTTTTCAGATTTCACGGTATACCAGCTTCCTGTAGATTTATAAACGGTTCCTGTCATTCAAATTTTAGATTGTAGATTTTAGATTTCTGAATTTACTATTGAGAAATCTAAAAATTTTAAAAGGCAAAATTACGTTTTTTGAATTGAACAACGCAACTTCACCTTTTAAATTTGAAAGACATATCCTTAATTTGCAGACTTTACCAAACTATTTCGGCTAAAATCTCATTCTCTTTTACTTTTCCTAACTGAATTGTTTTTAAAATTCTCGATACTTTGCCGGCTTTAGTGGTATAAATTTCAACCATAATTGTTGCTGGACCATTTTCGGTTAATTCGCTTTCGCCAAAATAATTAGTCTTGATTTGATATTTTCCTTTCACCGCATTTCTAATCAAATATTGCTCTGGACCATAACCTTGCGTAAAATCTTTTGAAAATCTTCCGCCAATTGCTGTGCTTTTATGACTGAAATAGCACTCTTCTCCAGTTGGTTCAATTACATGCAAATCCAAATCGACATCCATTTGGTTCCAATTCATAATGATTCTGATATCGATAGGCATTTTAGCAATGTATTTTTTATCTAGTTTACCTGTTTTTAATCCAGAATGTTCAGCCATCAAGCGACTAATATCCATCAAAACAATATCTTCAACACCTTCATATTGTCCGCTCATTTCTCCATAATAATTCACTTCAAGCGATTTTAACAATTCATCAAAAGCTTCTTGATACTTTCCTACGTCTTCCAGTGCTAATGCATAATCTCTTAAACTTTGCGGTTCATGCGCTCTCCATTTTGCGACTTGTTTTGCTGTAAAAACAGCATCTTCATAATCTTTCCATTGACGCAAAGTGTAGGTAAGCGTTTTATATAGCTGATGATTTTCTAAACCTAAATCAGCAATATTGCTAATAACTTGTAATGCTTTTTTCACATCGCCTTGATTGTAGAAAAAATGGGCTACATCAAAATAAAAACTAGGATTTCTTTCTTGCGATTTTCTCAATTCGAAATACAAATCGTATTGTTTTTCTTTTGGTGCTGAGGCTAAAGCTTTTAAATACAATCTGTCTGGATTCCAGATTTTGTCTTTATTCTTAGAATCAAAACTGAGTGTATCAGTAACAGAATAATTTAAAGATGGCCCCGTTTCAGATGCTGATTGAATTTCAACTCCTGCAACTTTACCTGCAACAGCCTCTTCTCTTATCATTTCACTTCCAACTTTTTTATCTTTTAATTCAGTAACTACTTGTCGATCTTCAACAATCTCTTCCGCTTTTGCTACAACAGGAACTACAAATTTAACTTGATCAACTTTTGGTGCGCTTGGCGACGGCGGAGTAGTTTCATATACAGCATTATCTTCCTCAATAGTCATATTCTCTGCTCGCCCTGCTCCAACAGGTTCATCTACCGTCAGCACAGCATCAGGATCTCCTTTTATAGTAGTTTGAATAACTTGGCTTCTTACCATATTTCTACCTCTACTTCTTCCATTTGGGGGCGGTGGGGGCGGTGGAACTTGTCTATTATACTTGTATTTAGATGCGATTTTCTGTCCTGCATATTTCACGTCTTTTTTCCACCAAGAGTTTATACTATTGAAATAACTATCAATGCTTTCCCAATTATTTTTATGTTGAGCCAAAGTATTGTCTTGTTCTTGTTTTTTAATTTGATCAAATTCAGCACGCAATTCTGCTGGCGGCAAAATATCGTACATAATATAATCACGAACATTTTCTAGAACAATCAACGAAGTGTTTTTGGTTACGATTCCGAACTTCTTTCCTAAAAGTTCAATTTCGTCTGCATTTTGATCATATCGCAATTCAAGGTTCGCAATCTTTTTCTGCGCCCAAAGTCTTTCAACATTGATATCTGTTGTATTTTGAAGTGCTACATCTAAAGTTATTTTTCTTTCTAAAACAGCTTCATTATTGTAACCAAAAAGCAATGTAATTTCATTTTTTGGATTCAGAGAAATTCCTGAAAAACTGAAATTTCCTGAAACCGAACTTCCTTCCATCGGAAATAAATCAGTCACAGTAAGATTTTCTTTAATACCAAGAAATTTCAAACTCGTGTTTGTTAATTTATCCAAAGCCGTTTCTAGATTTGTCTGGTTTAAATTGATTAAACTTCCTCCTGTTTTTGTTGCTGAAAAATTCAGAAATACAAAATCGGCAGAAACAGAAGACGTTACAGCATAAATTGGCTTTTTTGTTTTTGGAAGAACATTTTCGCTCAAAGAAGATAATCCGTCAGAAAAAAATAAATATTCATCTTGATTTTCAAAATTGATTTGTGAAAAACGAGTTCCACCATCGTATTTTGTTTTTTCTAAAATTGCTTTTAAGTCTGACCAATTTCCGTTTGAAATCACAAATTCTTTTTGTTTTTCGAAAGTATAATTCAGAAAATACAAAGTCACTTTTGTGTTTTTTATTTTCTGAAAATAAGCATCTAACAAATCCAATTCTTTTTTCAAATCGCGTGTTTGACAACTCAAAGAATTATCCCAAATCAAACCAATTGAATTTGGAGTTTTCTTTGCCATTTTAGTTCCGTCCACAAAAGTATTTCCGTAGAAATAATATTGACCTCCAGCATCCTGCATTATAACACTCGGAATATTTTGCTGAATTGGAATTTTAAAAAGTAATTTTTCTGAAGGCTGATAGTTTTCTTTCTTTTGAGAAGCCTCGAAAGATTGATTCCACTTTGAGAAAACAATTTCCTTATCTGATTCTCCGCTTACAACAGGTTTCGCTGCAGCGCCTAAAACCGAAACATTAATTTCGAATTCATCCAACTTTTTAGGATAACGGCTTAAAAGCTGATACACCAAATTATCTTTATCTAAAGCCGAAAGTTCTTCTTCGTAACCAATAACAACGATTCGTTCTCCGTTTGGCATTAAAGGATAAATTCTAGTTTTAAAATTATTTCCATCGACTTTTTCCAACAATCCTGGATCGACACGACGATGTTCTATTGCTTCAAAAACCTGTTTCCCTTTATTTTTGTTTACTGGAACAGCTTCTCGTAATTTTCCATTAATATCAATTGCATATCTAGAAACCGAAACATTTTCAGGCAATGGAAAAATAAGTTCAGCTTCCATCTGACGAGTTCCCGAATTGAAAAAATGCATCTCAGCTGTCGTGTAAGCAATATTGCCAACGATTTTCACATTAACCTTTAACTGACTCATTCGTACTTTCTCAGCTTCTTCTCCTTTAACTGTCAGTTCTGGACTTTGCGCAATGACTTTTGTTCCAAAAAACAACAAAAAACAAAGAAATAAATTCATCCTTGTTTGAGAAAAAACCCAATTTGGCAAAAGCTGTTTTGGTTTCATGGCATTGAAATTTAAAAGTTATATAATTGTATAGAGAACAAAAAAGATAAAAAGGTTGGGAAACAAATATATTTATTTCAAAAAAAAATCCCCACCACTTTTTTCAAAGCAATAGGGATTTTTAAAAAACAATCTAATTTTAAATGTGTGATATAATTAAACTCAATAACAAAGTTTTTTCAAAACTTAAATTAACTTATATCACTTATATGTTGACGAAAATTATGCGTTGAAAATTTTCTCTTGGTGTCCAATACTTTCTTGGTGAATTGCTTTGAACATTCTTAAAACGAACTCTTCAGTAAGACCTTTTTTCTCACCTTCTAAAATCATTTTTCCTAAGATTTCGTTCCAACGGTTATTTTGAAGAATTGCAACGTTTGCATCTTTCTTAACCTGACCAATTTCGTCAGCAACTTTCATACGTTTTCCTAATAACTCTAATAAGTTAGCATCAAGAACGTCGATGTTAGCTCTTAGTTTAGTCATTTTTTGGCTGTACTCGTCTGTAGTATCATCCGTTTTTCTGATAGTCAAATCTTTGATGATTTGTTTCAAAGCATCTGGAGTAACTTGTTGCGCAGCATCAGACCAAGCGTTGTCTGGGTCGAAGTGTGTTTCGATGATCATACCATCGTAATTCAAATCTAAAGCCTCTTGCGTTACTTCAAAAATCATTTTACGATCTCCAGTAATGTGAGATGGATCGATGATTAATGGTAAATCAGGGAATTTGTTTTGCAATTCGATAGCAATTTGCCATTCTGGAATGTTTCTGTATTTTGTTTTTTCGTAAGTAGAGAAACCTCTGTGGATCACACCTAATTTCTCGATACCTGCCATGTGCAAACGCTCAACACCACCTAACCATAAAGCTAAATCTGGGTTTACTGGGTTTTTCACCAAAACAATTTTATCAGTTCCTTTTAATGTATCAGCAATTTCTTGAACTGCAAAAGGGTTTGCAGTTGTACGTGCACCAACCCATAATACGTCGATATCGTGTTCTAAAGCAAGTTTACAGTGCGCTGCAGTTGCAACTTCAGTACCCATTAATAAACCTGTTTCAGCTTTAGCTTTTTGCAACCATTTTAATCCAATTTCACCAACACCTTCAAATCCTCCTGGACGAGTTCTTGGTTTCCAGATTCCAGCTCTGAAAACACTTACTTTTGAATCTTTCAATTCGTGAGCAATTTTCAAAACTTGATCTTCAGTTTCTGCACTACAAGGTCCAGCTATCACAAGTGGGTGATTTAAATTGAAATCTTCTAACCACTTTCTCATTTCTTTCTTATTTTCCATCTTAATTCTAATTTTACTTTTTAGTTGTTGTTAATCCGTTTAGTATTTCTTTTATTTTATTTGTGCTTTCCATTTCTTCAAAAATGGCGTTATAATCTTCTTCTTTCAGCAAATCTCTAAACCGACTTAGGTTTGAAATATATGCTTCTAATGTTTCCAGAACGTGTTCTTTATTTTGTTTAAAAATCGGTGTCCACATTGCTGGCGAACTTTTTGCTAAACGAACTGTACTTTCAAATCCACTTCCCGCCATGTCAAAAATATCCTGTTCGTCTTTTTCTTTATTCATTACCGTTTTCCCAAGCATAAACGAACTAATGTGCGATAAATGCGAAACGTAAGCAATGTGTTTATCGTGTGAAACGGGATCCATATATCTGATTCTCATTCCAATCGAAGTAAAAAGATTTAATGCTTTCTCTTGTAATTTAAAAGCTGTCTTTTCGACTTCGCAGATAATATTTGTTTTTCCTTGAAACAAACCTCTTATTGCCGCCGATGGTCCAGAAAACTCTGTTCCTGCAATTGGGTGTGTAGCAATAAAATTTCTTCTTTTTGGATGATTCGCTACTGCTTCACAAATTGGCTTTTTAGTCGATCCAACTTCAAAAACAATCGTTTTATCTCCTACTGCATCCAAAACTTTAGGTAAAACTGTTAGCGCTACATCTACAGGAACCGAAACAATTACAAAATCTGCTTTTTGTAAATCTTCGAAACTTCCTGCTTCGTCAATAACTCCTAAATCTATTGCTTGTTGCAAATGCTGTTCGTTACTGTCAATTCCTAAAATAGTTGCATCAGGATAACGTCCTTTGATGTCTAACACCATCGAACCGCCTATTAACCCTATTCCTATTACGTATACTTTCATATTTTTTTTTATTTGAAGCTATGTCATTGCGAGGAACGAAGCAATCACACTAACAATGATTCAGCAACTGAGATTGCTTCGTCCCTCGCAATGACTTCTAAAATCGATCAATCGCTTCTTGTACTTTTTCTTCTTTTACACACAATGAGAATCTGATATATCCTTCGCCGTTGCTTCCAAAAATGGTTCCCGGTGTAATGAAAATATGTTTCTCATATAATATTTCGTCAATGAACTTCTCTGCTGATTCTATTCCTTCTGGAAGTTTGGCCCAGACAAAAAGCCCAACTCCTTCTTTATAAACTTTACAATTTAACTTTTCAGCTAATTTTTCCGTCAATTCTCTACGGCGTTTGTAAATTTTGTTCTGATCTTCAAACCAAGATTTATCACATTTTAAAGCTGCAATTGCTCCTTTTTGGATTCCGTAAAACATTCCGCTGTCCATGTTGCTTTTTACTTTTAAAACAGCATCGATAATTTCAGGATTTCCTAAAACCATTCCGACTCTCCAGCCTGCCATGTTGAATGTCTTACTTAAAGAGTTTAATTCTAAAGCTACTTCTTTCGCACCTTCAACTTGCAATAAACTCATCGGATTATCATTCAAAACAAAACTATACGGATTATCATTGATCAATAATATGTTGTGTTTTTTAGCAAAAGCAACCAATTTTTCAAATAACGCTAAATTTCCTCTCGCTCCTGTCGGCATGTGCGGATAACCCAGCCACATTATTTTTACTTTCGAAAGGTCTAATTTTTCTAAAGCTTCGAAGTCTGGTTCCCATGCATTTTCTTCTTTCAAATCATAATAAACCGGAACTGCTTCTACCAAATTGGTTACCGAAGTATAAGTTGGATAACCTGGATTCGGAATTAAAACGTGATCGCCTGGATTTAAAAATGCAAGCGAAATATGCATAATCCCTTCTTTTGAACCCATTAGAGGTAAAATCTCATTATTCGGATTCACTTCAACACCAAACTGATTTTGATAAAAATCTGCCATCGCCTGCCTCATTTCCGGTAATCCCTGATAGCTTTGATAACCATGCCCATTCTCGTCTTGAATTGCCGCGGCTACCGCTTCAATTACTGCTTTCGACGGACTCAAATCAGGGCTTCCAATTCCCATATTGATGATCGATTTTCCTTCAGACATCAGCTGTCTCACTTCTCTTAATTTTGATGAGAAGTAGTATTCTTCAACTGTGTCTAATCGTTTTGCTGTTGTAATCATGATTTATATTTAATTTGCTTTAAGCTTTCTTTTTTGACTTTAAGACTTTTGATTTTTCAACTTTAAGATTCACTTAAAGGTTTCGTATTTTTGTATTCTCCCAACACTTTAAAATATTCTGCCATTATGTTTAATAACGTTTTGGCTTTTGCAAAATCTTCGTATTTCTCAAATGTTACGTCTACGAAGAAGGAATATTTCCAAGGTGTTTCAATTTTTGGAAGCGACTGGATTTTTGTCAAATTCAGTTTGCAGTCACTCATTACGTTTAAAACTGCTGCTAAACTTCCTCTTTTATGATCTAATTCAAATTTTACAGAAGCTCTGTTGATTTCGCTTTCTGGCAGAAATGAATTCTGTTTTTTAATGATTACGAAACGAGTCATATTATTTTTGATCGTTTGAATCGATGACGCAATAATATCAAGATCGTACATTTCTGCTGCTGTTTGACTTGCAATTGCAGCAATTCCGGTTAATTGTTTTTCCTGAATTCTTCTTGCTGTTTCTGCTGTATCTTTATCCTCAACCAATTTGATATTTGGATATTGTTTCAAGAAATCCATACACTGCAAAAGTGCCATTGGGTGCGAATGAACTTCTCTAATATCTTCAATTTTCTGACCTTTTAAAGCCATTAAATTCTGCTGAATATTTAAATAATGCTCTCCAATAATGTGCAAATTATTCTTGTCAATCAAAGCATAATTTGGAATAATCGGACCCGCAATTGAATTTTCGATCGCCATTACAGCCTGATCAGATTTTCCGGCAATAAGGCTGTCGATCAATTCTTCAAAAGACAAGCATTCATCAATATCCACATTTTCAGAGAAATACTCTTTCACAACCTGATGATGAAATGATCCTTTAATACCTTGTATTGCAATTTTCGTTGTCATATAGTCAAAAAAAAATCCTGATTTGCATCAGGATTGTATATTAGTTTTATTTGTCTTAAAATTTGATCTCAAATAACCATAGCACAATCCTCACTTCTACTAAAGAAGAAATAAAAAGAGTTGCTAAAATAAAAACGGTTACTTGCCATTTTGTTTGTGTTTTGTTTTAAATTCTTTGCGAATGTATAAATTATTTTTAGTGCACCAAAAAAAAGATTGCATTTTATGAAACAAAAAAGGATTTCTTAACAAATTTAGCAGGTTTTGTATGATAATATAAAAAAATCGGCTTAAAATGAGAATATTAAATCTAGGTTCTAAGGTTCTGAGATTCTAAGGTATTAAGTTTTTTTGCCACGAATTCCACAAATTGACACTAATTTATCATAATG
This sequence comes from Flavobacterium sp. HJSW_4, assembly GCF_042436695.1. Taxonomy (NCBI): domain Bacteria; kingdom Pseudomonadati; phylum Bacteroidota; class Flavobacteriia; order Flavobacteriales; family Flavobacteriaceae; genus Flavobacterium; species Flavobacterium sp. HJSW_4. The sequence continues at coordinate 9,079 of NZ_JBHNPP010000029.1, read as the reverse complement.
TAAAATTCAATTTCCTGAATTTATATAACAGATAACAAATTAAAATTTGTGGAAATTTGTGGAATTCGTGGCAACCAAACTTTTAAAACAATCCAGAAACTGGTTTATTCATAATCCCGATTTTAGAATAATCGAAATCCATTTTTTGTTTTAATAATGAGGCGTAGACGCTTCTAAAATCTATTTCATATTTTAAATCGCCGTTGTCTAAGTCTGCTAAGTTTGGATTTTTTCCTAAAATAGTTCCTTTATTATTTCCTCCGATGATGAACATTGGCGCGGCAGTTCCATGATCGGTTCCGTTTCCGTTGTCTTTTACTCGTCGTCCAAATTCGGAGAAAACTACGACTGTAACGTTTTGAAGCAATTGCGCTTGTTTTAAATCGCTGTAAAAACTATAAAGCGCATCGTTTAAATCGGTTAGTTTTCTTTCGTGAATGGCAAGCTGATTATCGTGCGTATCGAATCCGCCGAGAGAAGTATAATACACTTTCGAGTTTAGATTTCCTTTTATTAAACGAGCTATCCATTCTAGATTTTTAGATAATTCTGTTTTCGGATAACTGATTTCATTTTTCGATTTGGCTAATGCTTTCTGAATTTCATCTGAACCTTCGGTAACCGAATTGGCAATTTTTCGAACAAAATCTAAATGCGGATTCTGCGATAAAGTCACATTTTCTTCTTTTGATTTTACCTTAAATCGGTTTGGATCTTTTATAGTAATAAAATTCGGCTCAACTCCTTTTAAGGCCAAATTATCAATTGAGTCTAAATTGATTCCAGCCGTCGCCTGATGTCCGTTACATTGCAAATCCAAAAATCTTCCGAGCCAGCCTTCATTAATATATTTATTAGAATCGGTTGCCGTTTGCCAGATTTCCTGACTTCTAAAATGCGATCGGATTGGTTCTGGATAACCGACATTCTGAATTACGGTTAAATCTCCGTTTTGCTGCATTTGAGCGAAATCTTTCAATGAAGGATGAAATGCCATTCCTTTATTCTTCCCAACCACAACATCTTTATTTAAAGCAATTTTAGTCCTATAATCATAATACAACGGATCGTCGTATGGAATAAAAGTATTCAAACCGTCGTTTCCTCCGTTCAATTGCACAAAAACAATGCATTGTTCGCCAACAACCAGATTAGTTTGCGAACCAAAAGCGTGTAAAAAATCAGGCAATACAAGCATCCCACCTGTAAAAGTTCCTGTCAATGTTAGAAAATCTCTTCTGTTCATGATGCTTGTTTTCTAAATTAATTGATATTCTGGCAGTTTTGTGATGTAATTGAATACGCGGACAACTGCAAAATCGGCATGAGGTTCTTTTGGATCAAAATCGTATTTCAAAAGATTCTCCATGTCTTTTTGAGCCGAATCGCTTACCGCGAATAATAATCGGTTTGACAATTCAGAAATAATAGTTTTATTATTTCCGTTTGAATCAAAAGTGACTTTTACATCAGCTTTTTCATATTCTGATTTTTCTTTTTCAACTCCATTCATCATGGTTTTCAAAACTCTTCGATTGAGACTTTTTCCACTGCATAATAAATCTGCGGTATTATTTCTTTGGAGATAAATCTGCGAAGTCAACCAAGAATTTCCTCCATCCCAGCCTTTCACATTTACCTGATTGTACAAATCCATTCCCTGTTGTTTTATAAATGCCATGATTGCAGCATCGTCAACATTATCAATTTGTAATTCATCGTAAAGCTGTAAAATATAAACCAGCGGATTTTTGATTTTATTTCCGGAATTCTCTTTCGAAAATTCTTCCGTAAAAATCTTAGTCAGTAAAGGCTGAATTTCGAATTTTTCTTTTCTAAAATAATCCCCATAGTACGCCACCAAATCTTCTGGCGGGTTATCATATACAAACCATTTTAGAATTTTTCGAGTAATTAAATAGGGAATATTTTTCTGTTCGAAAATAATATCAACCAAATCATCTGCTTTCCAGTTTCCCGTTTTCCCGAAATAGGTTTTATCGCTGTTGTCTTCTATATTTTTTCGGTAAACCGCGCTGTCATCGCCGATATTTAAACCCGCTAATGCTTTTGCACCGTTTTTAATGTCGTTTTCAGTATAATTTTCAATTCCAATTGTAAATAATTCCAGTAATTCACGACTAAGGTTTTCGTTTATTTTTCCTTTTTTGTTATCGCCGTTATCGAGATATCGCACCATTGCATTAGATTTCAGAATCTGTTTCGTCAATTCTTTAAAATTCCCAAAAGCATTTTCGCGCAAAATCATATTATGCTGATAAATCCAATAGTTGATTTTTACTTTTTGTGAAGTCGACACGAAGTGATTGTGCCAAAAACAAACCATATTCTCGCGAAGCGGAAATTCGTCTGTACGCATTTTAGCAATCCACCATTTTTTAAATGCGACGTTTGCTTGATTTTCTTTTTTCTGAAATTCTTTTCTGGTTTCGGGACCTGAGATTTTTATTTGCTCTCTGATCTCCTTTAATTCCAAAGTCGTTTTAGGTTGATCCTGCAGAAAATCTGGAAGTTGTTTATCAAATTTGGAGTTATAGGAATGTTTTAGAAACTTTTCTAATCCTATCTTTTCAATTTGAGTGGCTTGTTTTCCTGAAAAACCTAATCGTAATGACCAAAGATTGCTTTTTTTCATAATTCAGAAATTATTACAATAAGACTTGATTCTCATTTAAAGGTTTAATTTAAAAGAGACTAAGTCGCTAAGATTCTGAGATGATAAGTTTTAAAAGTCTTTGGTATTAATTAAAACGGAGGATTTTTGGGGATATTGTCAAGACAATCACAATCAACATTGCCCACGGTTTCAACCATGGGAGACGTATGATGCTCCTTTTTGCGTTCCCACGGTTGAAACCGTGGGCTATGTTTGAAAATCTTTAAAATAAAAATTCATCTAAAAATTGTTTGCTTTCATCAATATACAACAAATAATTTCCAGTTTTAATTTGATCTTTTTGAAGTTCTAATTTTATTTCAACACATGGTGTCGGAATAAAATCGTGATCAATTAAAATTGAAATAAATTTTGAAGTGATTCATCAAAGCTAATATCTAACTCATTAAAATCTATATTCAACAAATAGTCATTTGCTAGTTTATAATAATCCTTTTTGTTTTTATGAATTGAATTTAAATCCATTTACATCAATTTTTTACTTTTCTCCAATAATATGTAGATCTATCAATATCATCAAATATAAAAGCTATTCTTTTATCACTGATTTTGAAAAATTTCATTCGTCTATTATTATTATCATAAAGTAATAAAGTATCACCAGACATTTTCCATTTCCCATATTCATCAACAGAGCTTCTTAAAACATTTTTTCTCGCCATTTTTCTTGAATTATACTTTTGAAGCAAGCGCCTATAACTATTATCATCTCGCAAATACAACACACCTACTTCATAAGAATAACCAACTGCAGGATACGAATCGTAAGCAATTCTATAAACAACATCTTTCTTCTGAGCATAGACGACGAAATTCAATAAAAACAAAATGGAGATTAAAAATTTATTCATCAAAACCTATATAAATATTTAAGCAACAAATAAACAAAAAAGCAGCTATCAAAAATGACAACTGCTTTTTTATATATCAAATTAAAATCTAAATTCTTAGATCTAAAATCTACAATTAAGACCCACACATTTCACAATCCTCTGGATCTGCTGCCTGTGCTTTCAATAACATTGCTTTGTAATCTTCAACGCTGATTGCTTCACTTTCTTGAACTAAAGATGGAGCTTCTTCTTTTTTATCGTTGTTTAATGTGAATTTAATCGCATCTACAGCCGCTTTTGTTCTTAAGTAATACATTCCTGTTTTTAAACCAGATTGCCAAGCGTAGAAGTGCATTGACGTTAGTTTAGAATAGTTTGCATCTTGCATGAACAAGTTCAACGATTGAGACTGGTCAATAAAGTAACCTCTTTGACGAGACATATCGATAATATCTTTCATCGACATTTCCCAAACTGTTTTGTAAAGATCTTTTAAGTCTTGCGGAATAATGTCAATATTTTGAATCGATCCATTATGACGCATAATTTCCTGTTTCAATGACTCGTTCCATAAACCTAATTTCACTAAATCTTCTAGTAAATGTTTGTTCACTACAATAAACTCTCCAGATAATACACGACGCGTGTAAATATTTGAAGTATATGGTTCGAAAGCTTCGTTATTTCCTAAAATCTGAGAAGTTGAAGCGGTTGGCATCGGCGCAACTAATAATGAGTTACGAACTCCATGCTCCATAACTTCTTTTCTTAAAGAAGCCCAGTCCCAACGACCAGATAATTCCTCATCTTTTAATCCCCACATGTTGTATTGGAATTCTCCTTGTGACATTGGCGAACCAGCAAAAGTTGAGTATGGTCCTTCTTCTTTTGCCATTTCCATAGAAGCCGTTACAGCTGCGAAGTATAATGTTTCGAAAATTTCTTGGTTTAAAGCTTTAGCCTCATCACTTGTAAAAGGCATACGAAGCATAATGAAAGCATCTGCTAAACCTTGCACTCCTAATCCAACTGGACGGTGACGGAAGTTAGAATTTTCAGCTTCTTTTACTGGATAGTAGTTTCTATCGATTACTTTGTTCAAGTTACGAGTTACACGTTTTGTAACATTGTAAAGTGCTTGGTGATCGAATTTTCCGTTGTCGATGAACATCGGAAGAGAAATAGAAGCCAAGTTACAAACTGCAATTTCATCTTTAGATGTAAACTCCATAATCTCTGTACACAAGTTAGAAGAACGGATAGTTCCTAAATTCTTGTGGTTCGATTTACGGTTTGCTGCATCTTTGTACAACATATATGGTGTTCCAGTCTCGATTTGAGATTCTAGGATTTTCTCCCACAATTCACGAGCACGGATTGTTTTTCTTCCTTTTCCTTGAAATTCGTAATCAGTATATAATGCTTCGAATTCATCTCCATAAACATCATATAATCCTGGACATTCGTTTGGACACATTAAAGTCCAAGTCGAATCTTCCTGAACACGTTTCATGAATAAATCTGAAGTCCACATTGCGAAGAATAAATCTCTCGCACGCATTTCTTCTTTTCCGTGGTTTTTCTTTAAATCCAAGAAATCAAAGATATCAGCATGCCAAGTTTCGATGTAAATCGCAAAACTTCCTTTACGTTTCCCTCCACCTTGATCTACGTAACGAGCAGTATCGTTGTAAACTCTCAACATCGGAACAATTCCGTTTGAAGTTCCGTTTGTACCGCGAATGTAAGATCCAGTCGCACGAACGTTATGAATAGAAAGTCCGATTCCTCCCGCTGATTGCGAGATTTTTGCTGTTTGTTTTAATGTATCATAAATACCATCAATACTATCATCTTGCATTGCCAAAAGGAAACAAGAAGACATTTGAGGTTTTGGAGTCCCTGCGTTGAACAACGTTGGCGTTGCGTGCGTAAAGAACTTTTTAGACATTAAATCGTAAGTTTCAATAACCGATTTTAAATCGTCTAAGTGAATACCAACAGAAACACGCATTAACATGTGCTGCGGACGCTCCACGATTTTCCCGTTTATTTTAAGAAGATAAGAACGCTCTAAAGTTTTGAAACCAAAGTAATCGTAATTAAAATCTCTTGTATAAATAATGTGAGAATCTAAAAAAGCAGCATTTTCCTGAATCACTTTGTACACGTCATCAGCAACCAATGGAGCATCTTGCCCATTTCTTGGATTAACGTAGTGATACATATCTTTCATCGTTTCTGAGAAAGATTTTTTAGTATTTGAATGTAGATTAGAAATTGCTACACGCGCTGCCAATTGAGCATAATCAGGATGCGCAATTGTCATAGAAGCCGCCGTTTCTGCTGCAAGATTATCTAGTTCAGAAGTCGAAACCCCATCATACAATCCTTCGATAACTCTCATGGCTACCTTAACAGGATCTACGAGCTCATTCAAGCCGTAACACAATTTTTTGATTCTTTCTGTAATCTTATCAAACATTACGGGCTCTCTGTGGCCATCTCTTTTTACTACATACATAAGCTTACCTTTTATAGTTATTGAAAAAATGAAAGTACCTAGAGAACGAACTCCAGCACTTAAACATTGCGTGTTTTAAAATTATTTTTCGAGAATTACCGAATTCTCAATAGTTACTCGATTCAAATCCGAAAATCGAATTTAAATACGTCAAAAATTGCTATTGAATCTGCGATTTGGGAAAGAGATTCAACCTTAAAATATTCCTGCTAATCTTTTTTTAGCATTTCTTGAAGAAGTAAATGCTAAAAGTATTTTTGTTGTCTAAAAATCTGCATCAAATGAAATTTTTTGAGCATCACTATCTGTGTTCATCACACCTGATTTTTGATACTCTGCAACACGTTTTTCAAAGAAATTAGTTTTTCCTTGAAGAGAAATCATGTCCATGAAGTCAAACGGATTCGCTGATCCATAAACACGCTCGCAACCTAATTCTACTAACAATCTGTCAGCAACAAATTCTAAATATTGTGTCATTAAAGTTGCATTCATTCCAATTAAACTTACTGGAAGAGATTCTGTAACAAATTGTCTTTCGATATCTAAAGCATCAACAATGATTTCTTTAATTCTTTCTTTTGGAACTTTGTTAACCAAGTGATGGTTATGCAAGTGAACTGCAAAATCACAGTGTACGCCTTCGTCACGAGAAATCAACTCATTAGAGAAAGTTAAACCTGGCATAAGTCCACGTTTTTTCAACCAATAAATTGAACAGAAAGCTCCCGAGAAAAAGATTCCTTCAACTGCAGCAAAAGCAATAAGTCTTTCAGCAAATGAATCAGACTCGATCCATTTTAAAGCCCATTCTCCTTTTTTAGCAATTGCAGGGAATACTTCTAAAGCATTAAACAATTCTATTTTTTCTGCTTCGTCTTTAACGTAAGTGTCAATTAATAAAGAATACGTTTCACTATGAATGTTTTCCATCATAATTTGGAAACCATAGAAAAATTTAGCTTCAGCATATTGAACTTCATTTACAAAGTTCTCAGCAAGATTTTCATTTACGATTCCGTCAGAAGCCGCAAAGAATGCTAAAATATGTTTAATGAAATATCTTTCGTCGTCATTCAACTTATTATTCCAGTCTGTCAAATCTTGGTGCAAATCGATTTCTTCTGCAGTCCAAAAACTAGCTTCCATCTTTTTATACCACTCCCAAATATCATGATGCTTAATCGGAAAAATAACGAAGCGATTTTTATTTTCTTGTAATATTGGTTCGATTTGTGACATGACAGATTCTGTTAATTTTTTTATTGAATTTTTACTCATTCAGATAGACTACAAAGATTGTCATTTCACGTCAAAAATAAAAGCCAAACTTATTCACAATCGGACGTAGTTTTTAACAAAGGCTTAAATTTGAAAAAAAATTCAGACAATAATTAATTTACTGCTAATGAGTTGTTTAAAATTGCTTTTCAGCTAAAAAAGCCCCGTAGAATATAGACTTTTTCGAATAAAAAGCAAGAATTTTTAAATAGTTTTAAAAAGTTTTTTTAGAGTCAAAACTTTATTTTTTTGAGTCAAAAGTTGTAGTCAAAAAGACTATAATTTTTGATGGCTTTTTTATGAATTTTTAAGTTCTTCAGCTACCTTTTCAAGTTCCATATACCAATCTTCGCCAAAGCGTCTTATCAATGCTTCTTTTACAAATTTGTAAACCGGAACTTCCAATTCTTTACCTAAAGAACAAGCGTCATCGCAAATGTCCCATTTGTCATAATTAACCGCCGCAAATTCTGTGAAGTCTTTTACGCGAATTGGATATAAATGACAAGAAACAGGTTTTTTCCAATCTACTATACCTTGATTGTAAGCTTGCTCGATTCCGCAAAGCGCAGTTTTTCCATCAAAAATTACATAAGCGCAATCTTTATTGTCAATAAGCGGAGTTTCAAGATCTCCGTCAGTTCCTTTTACCCAAGTTCCTTGCGCTTCGATAGCGGCAATTCCTTCTTTGCGTAAAAAGGGCTTTACTTTTGGATAAATTTCTTCTAAAATCTTTGTTTCAGCTTCATTCAAAGGCGCACCGGCATCTCCATCGACACAGCACGCACCTTTACAGGCTGACAAATTACAGACAAATTCTTTTTCGAGGATATCCTCTGATACTATGGTTTTTCCTAATTGAAACATTTTGCAAAGGTAACTAAAGATTCAGGAAATAAAAGTCACTCGTAAAGATTAACTTTTAATACCTCCAGATTATAATCAATCTATTTTACTTACATAAATTTATAATCTGATTTATTGAATGTAAAGGCACTTTTCTCCAAACTTTTACATTTCATTGTGGTCACTTTTCTGCTTTTCAAATCTTTCATTGTCATATCCATCAGCAAAGTTCTTTCGTCAGGTTTAAAATAAGACGAAAACTCCGCAGGCATTTTCCAGTTTTTTTGATTTTTGAACATATCACCAAAACTCACTTTTGCTTCACTCGTATAATAACAAATGATGTCATATTGATCGTTTGTCATTTGAACTCCTTTGCAGTTATAACCCAAAAATGTTTTATCAGGCAATGTTTTAATAGTGAATTTAGATTTTTCACTTTCTTTTTTAGCCAAATCAGTGTAATCAGGCATTTTTGAAGCTGATGCCATTTTTTCCTTTCCGTTTCCAAAACACGTTATCGTAATATTATTTCCAGAATCCATAATCATCAGCATATTTTGATCTTGCCCTTGCGCCATATTCATTGCGACATACGATTTATTTGGTTCTAGCAAATATTCGGCATTCATTGACTTGCCTTCGTTGGCCGTTATTTCCATAATATATTTCCAACTGAAGACATAAGAATTTGGCACAACCGAAGGATCAACTTTATTTTTCCCGTAACCTAAAATTGCACTTTCCATATTACCAGTTTGTGCATCTGTATTATTCTGCGCGCTTTGATTCTTTTTTGAATATTTCTCTAAAGCATTTTTCAAAATTTGCGCCTGCATACTATTGAATGAAACCAACAGCATTAAAACCCCAACAACCCACATCTTTTTCATAACA
>NZ_JBHNPP010000028.1:0-59813 GCF_042436695.1 Flavobacterium sp. HJSW_4 | reverse complement strand
CACTTAAATTTTTATCCGAACGATTTTCGCTCATCAAAACACCTGGATCGTTATTTATATCGCTATTGTTTTTTATAATCTTAATTCCTTCTCCTTCAGCTGCAATAAATTTACAATGATGGTACGAATCGTTTAAAAACTCTTTAACTTCTTTAATTTTTGAAAGGTCTGAAATTCCTTTTCCCGCAGGAATAAAAACGCCATCAAAAAGTACAGATGCCGCAATTTTATACGTTTGATCAACCGGAATTTCTGTTCCTTCTTCAGAAACAATTGTCCCTAAATGTGGTGCGATAATAACGGCTTTTGCTCCTGCATTTTGCAAAGCTGTTTTCATCACTTTAACCGAATCTGCGCTTACACCTTCTGTACATAAAAAAGCAATTTGTCGTGTTGCAATTGTATTCGAAATAGTCGGATTTTTAAGCATGCTCAATGCATCAGAAGGAGTTATGTTCTGGTTGACTTTAGTTGGTTCTTGTTTTCCTTCATCATCTGCGCCAACACCATGATTAATTGGTTTTTCAATTTTCGGAACTGGAATACCTAAATTTTTAGCAACTTTTGTCGCTAAACTCGAATCGACTTGATTTAAAAGTCCGAGCATTCTTTCTCGAATTGCAACCGTTTCCACTTTTCCTAATTCAAAAGACAAAGCGCTCACAATATGATCTTGCTCAATTGGCGTTTGACTGCTGTAAAAAAGTTTGGCCTGACTAAAATGATCTGCAAAACTTTTGCTTCTGGCGCGCACTTTATGCGCATCAACTCGTTCATTAAAACTCACAAATCCGCCTTGATCCATTTTAGCTTGAAACGGACATCCTCCTCCTAAAGAATTTGGGTGATAACTTACTTTTCCCACAGCAATTTCCTGACGCATGTGTCCGTCTCGCTGGTGGTTATGCATTGGCGCAATGGTTCTATTAATTGGAATTTCATGAAAGTTCGGACCTCCTAATCTTGACAGCTGCGTATCGGTGTACGAAAATAATCTTCCTTGCAATAAAGGATCGTTTGAAAAATCAATTCCTGGAACTATATGTCCCGGATGAAAAGCAACTTGCTCTGTTTCTGCAAAAAAGTTATCGGTATTTCGATTCAAAACCATTTTTCCGATTATAGTTACAGAAACCAATTCTTCGGGAACTAATTTCGTAGGATCAAGCAAATCAAAATCAAATTTATGTTCGTCACTTTCTGGAATAATCTGTACTCCCAATTCCCATTCTGGAAAATTTCCTTCTTCAATGGCTTCCCATAAATCCTTTTTATGAAAATCGGAATTTTTCCCTGAAATTTTCTGTGCTTCATCCCATGCAACTCCGTGTGTTCCTAATTTTGGTTTCCAATGAAATTTCACAAAATGCGACTCGTTTTTATCGTTGACAAATCTAAAAGTATGCACGCCAAAACCTTCCATCATTCTTAAACTTCTCGGAATCGCTCTATCGCTCATCACCCACATAATCATGTGCATCGATTCAGGCATTAGTGAAATAAAATCCCAAAAAGTATCATGTGCCGAAGCAGCTTGCGGAATTTCATTATGCGGTTCTGCTTTTACAGCGTGCACTAAATCTGGAAATTTCATAGCATCTTGAATAAAAAATACTGGCATATTATTTCCAACCAAATCAAAAATACCTTCTTGCGTATAAAATTTCACAGCAAAACCACGAACGTCTCGAGCTAAATCTGTAGAACCTCTTGAACCCGCAACAGTTGAAAATCGAACAAAAATGGGCGTTTTTATACTGGTATCATTTAAGAATCCTGCTTTGGTATATTTTTCCATTGTTTTATAAAGTTCAAAATAGCCGTGAGCGCCAGAACCTCTTGCATGTACGATGCGTTCTGGAATTCTTTCGTGATCAAAATGAGTAATTTTTTCTCTCAATATGAAATCTTCTAAAAGAGAAGGACCTCTTTCTCCCGACTTTAAAGAATTGTTGTCATCGTTTATTTTAACGCCTTGGTTGGTGGTTAAAAATTCGTTTTCAGCATTTGATTTGTTATATTCTAAATCGTTCTGTTTTGCGTCAGAATTGTCTTGGTTTGTTTTTTTTGAATTTTTCATTTTTTGTTGATTTTACAATTTATCATTCAATGAACTATTGTTGTAATTGAGGCATTTCTCAAAAAATAGGATAACAAAGTTAGACCGCTTTTGAACTTAAAAATTATACAATTAAAGTTCAGGATTATAACATTCGAACCACAATACAATTTGACAATCAACACTTTACTGATAATTATATAATTCCATTTTTTAATCCTATAACAGAAAAAAACTTTTTGAAACTAACTTTGAAATAGAGTTTTAATTCAAAAAACGGCCAATGAACATTTACATTATTATAGAATCAATCTTAGTTTCTATTGGGGCGACATCGGCTATGACTTGGTTTAGTTATGCTATGTCGGAAAGTTTTAGAGAATTGTATAAAGAACCTGTTTTATTGAGTTTTGCTCTAAAAAAAACACACATCAGACTTTCTAAGAAATCTCAAAGAACTTGGGCATGGCTGATACATTACATTATTGGTTTTCTATTTGTTATGGGATATTACATAGTATGGGTAAAGAACATATTACCAGTTTCTCCACTCAATGCTCTCCTACTAGGAGTTATCAGTGGTGTAATTGGCATACTCAGCTGGATAATTATATTTAAAATGACCGATTATCAACCCCCAATTGACTTTAAAGGTTATTACATCCAGTTGTTCTTTGCCCATATTATTTTTGCTGTTGCGGCAACAGCGCTCTACTCTATTACGCTACTCTTTTAATACTGCAAAAGCTTATGTCACTGTCTAAATACAATCAGAAAAGAGATTTTAAACAAACTCGTGAACCGAAAGGAAAGATCGAAAAATCGGCAAACGAACTGATTTTTGTTGTGCAAAAACATGCTGCATCGCATCTTCATTATGATTTTAGGTTAGAAATGGACGGTGTTTTAAAAAGCTGGGCAGTGCCAAAAGGTCCGTCGATGGATCCAGAAATAAAACGTTTGGCCATGATGGTCGAAGATCATCCGTACAGTTATAAAGATTTTGAAGGCACGATTTCCGAAGGAAATTATGGGGCTGGAAATGTGATTGTTTGGGATAACGGAACTTATACTTCTGACGAAAAAACTGCTTCTGACGAAAAACAATTATTGAGTGATCTCGCAAAAGGGCGTTTAAGTTTTATTCTAAAAGGCAAAAAACTGAAAGGAGAATTTTCATTAGTAAAACTTCACGGAAAACAGGAAAACGCTTGGCTTTTAATCAAGAAAAATGACAAATATGCTTCTGATGAAGATATTTTAGAAAAAAATAAATCGGTTATTTCTAAAAGAAGTTTGGAACAATTGGAAGAAAAATCTAAAAAACTGACTTCTAAAACAGAAGAAAAAACAACGGAGAAAAAAGCGGTAAAAAAAAAAGTCCAATCCAAAAGTTGAAATAGCAGAATTTCTTAAACCAATGCTCGCAACTGTCCGCGAAAAACCTTTTGATGATGACGAATGGGTTTTCGAAAACAAATACGATGGCTACAGAACGATTGTGGTTATTAATGCGCAACAAGTTGATTTATTTAGTCGAAACGAACTTTCTTTTAATGCTAATTTTAAACCTATTGCAGACGAATTAAAACAAATCGATCACACTGTGGTTTTGGATGGTGAGATTGTAGTAGAAAATGACGCTGGAAAAGCTGACTTTCAACTCCTTCAAAACTATATGAAAACAGGAATCGGAAATCTGAAATATTATGTTTTTGATTTATTGAATTTGGATGGAAATCTCATTACCGAATTATCGCTTTTAGAACGAAAAGAACTCCTTAAAATTCTATTTAATAAATATCCTTTTTCGAATGTTTTTTATTCTGAACACACTGTTGGCGATGGAATTAAACAATTTGAAAAAGCCGTTAAAAATAAAACAGAAGGCATAATTGCTAAAAGAGCTGACAGCACTTATGCTGTAAATCGAAGAAGTACAAATTGGCTCAAAATAAAAACGGCAAATGAAGAAGAATCGATTATTATTGGAATTACTGAACCTAAAAATTCGAGAAAATATTTTGGCGCAATTTTGCTTGGTCAATACGATGGCAAGAAATTAAAATACATTGGAAAATGCGGAACTGGTTTTACAGAATCTGTTTTAAAAGATTTGTACTCGAAACTTGAATCCTATTTTATTGAAAAATCTCCGCTTGACGAAAAAATTCCGATACATGACAAAATTCAATGGGTAAAACCAAAAGTCGTCTGTCAGGTTAAATTTTCAGAATGGACGCAAGACCAACATTTACGCCATCCCGTTTATCTCGGAATTCGAATGGATAAAAAAGCGGAAGAGGTTCTTTTGTCTTTTAAAAACGATACTGCAACACAACTAAACTCAAAAGAAATGACCGCTACAAAAAAGAAAACGCAGATTCAGACCGAGAATGATTTTGATTTGAAAGTCGGAAAAACGATTTTGCATCTTACGAATCAGAACAAAATTTATTTTCCAAAAGATAAAATTACAAAAGGAGAAATTATTCAATATTATGATGAAGTTTCAGAATTGATTCTTCCGTATTTAAAAGATCGTCCAGAATCGATGAATCGTTTTCCAAACGGAATTGACTCGCCAAGTTTTTATCAGAAAGATGTTGATGTAGATAAAATTCCAAAATGGCTGAAAACCAAAAAAATCTTCTCAGAATCGAATAATGCTGATATTGATTATCTTATTTGTAATAATAAAGAAACGTTGCTTTATATGGCCAATTTAGGCTGTATTGAAATGAATCCGTGGAATTCGACGATTAAACATATTCACAATCCAGATTGGCTGGTGATTGATTTAGATCCTGCAAAAGACGATTTTAAACAAGTTGTACAAGTTGCATTGGTTGTAAAAGAAGTTTTAGACGAATTGGAAACCGAATGTTTGTGCAAAACTTCGGGCGCTTCTGGACTTCACATTTACATTCCGCTTGGCGCGCAATACGATTATGATTCGATTAAAATTTTAGCCGAATTAATTGCGAAAGAAGTTCATTCTAGAATTCCTGAAATTACTTCGATTGACAGAAGCATTAAAAAGAGAAAAAATAAATTATACGTAGATTTTCTGCAAAATAGACGCGGGCAAACTTTAGCTGCGCCTTATTCTGTTCGTCCAAAACCTGGAGCGACCGTTTCAACGCCTTTGGAATGGAGTGAAGTAAATGAGAAATTACATCCGTCGCAATTCACGATCAAGAATGTTTTGAAACGTTTTGAGAAAAAAGGCGATTTGTGGAAACCTGTTTTATCGAAAGGAGCTAATATTAAAAAGATTATTCACAAACTAGAAGCGAGTCAAAATGCTTAAGAAGATTTTTTCTTTTTGTTTTCTAAACTTGCCTTTAGCATTTCCATTAGATCGTCGCTTTGTTTGTGTACGACTTTTAGTTTTGGAGCTGCTTTTTGCGGTTTTCCTTTAGCTTTCTTTTTAATGATATCTAAAAGCTTGGCGGTGTATTCATCTTTAAAACCAGAAATATCAAATTTCTCTGTTAATTGATCAATTAGTTTTTCAGCCATATCCATTTCTTTTGTAGACTTTTTGGACATTGGCGGAAGTTTTAATTCTGATGTGCTTCGAATTTCTTGTTCAAATCTGATTCGGTTTAAAACAATGACATTTTTATATGGTTTTAAAATTGCCAGACTTTCTTTATTTCGCAAAACAAATCTCGTAACTCCAACTTTTCCGGAAGCTTCAAGCGCATCACGAAGCAATCCGTAGGCATTCATTGCGCCTTTGTCTGGCTCAAGATAATAAGGCTGTTCGTAATAAATACTTTGGATTTCTTTTTCGAAAGCAAAACTTTCAATATCAATTGTTTTGGTTTTAATGGCATCTGCGGCTTCAAAATCGGAATCTTCTAAAATGACATATTTATCATCGAGTTTGTAGCCTTTCACGATATTCGCAAAATCAACTTCTTTTCCTGTGCCTTCATTAACACGTTTAAATTTGATATTCGCATGATCTTTCGCGTCAAGCATATCCATATCTAAACTGCTTTCTTGCACCGCCGAAAACATTTTTATCGGAATATTAATTAATCCAAAACTTACCGAACCTGTCCAAATTGATCTCATGGCTTTTGCTTTAAAATTGAACATTAAATTTAGTTCAAGCAAAAAACGTAAGCCTTACAAAATCAAAACATTACTTTATAAAATTATGAGTTATGAATTATGAGTTATAAGTTGTTTTATCGAAACTCATAACTCATAATTCATAACTCATAACTCATAACTCATAACTCATAACTCATAACTAAAAAAAAAAATTACCAGCCTTTTACAGCTCCGCCTTTGAATTGCTCTAGAGCAACTTTTTCAACTTCTGGCGATTGAAAAGCTTGTAAAAACTGTTTTACTTTTTCTTCGTTTTTATTGTCTTCACGGCTTACAACCAAATTCACATAAGGAGATTCTTTATCTTCAACAAACAATGCATCGCGCGCCGGAACTAAACCTGCAGCAGCAGCAAAGGTATTGTTGATGATTGCGATAGAAACATTTTGATCGTCTAAAGCACGAGGCAATTGAGGCGCTTCTAATTCTAAAATTTTTAAGTTTTTAGGATTACTCACAATGTCTGTTACTTTTGGCAATAAACCAACGCCGTCTTTTAATTTTAATAATCCGTTTTTCTGTAAAAGCAATAACGAACGCCCTCCGTTTGTTGGATCATTTGGGATAATAATCGTACTTTCATTTGTCAATTCAGAAAGGCTTTTTATCTTTTTAGAATAGGCTGCAATTGGATAAACAAATGTTTTTCCGATGATAGCCAATTTGTAACCTCTTTGTTTTGATTGCTCGTCTAAATATGGTTTGTGCTGAAAAGCGTTTGCATCAATATCTCCTTGGCTTAAAGCTTCGTTTGGAATTACGTAATCGTTGAAAGAAACCAATTCCACTTCCAATCCGTATTTTTCTTTGGCTACTTTTTTTGCAGCTTCAGCAACTTTTAATTCTGGTCCAGAAGCAACTCCAACTTTAATAAAATGTGGATCATTCTTTTTATCGCTTCCGCAGTTTGATAAAACTAATGCCAAAGCCAAAACTCCAGCTGTTTTTAAAATATTAAGTTTCATATATTTTTAATTGTAAAATGTTAATTATTAATTGATGATTATCTGTGATCAAATCGTTTTGATAATTTGTCTCCAGCAAACTGAATTATAAAGACTAAGATTACCAATAAAGCCAGAACAGAGTTCATTGTTACGGCATCATAACCAATATATCCGTATTGATAACCGACTTGTCCTAAACCTCCAGCTCCAACAGCTCCACCCATTGCAGAATATCCGACAAGAGTGATTAAAGTAATGGAAGCCGCGTTAATTAAAGACGGCAACGCTTCTGGCAATAATACTTTGTAAACGATTTGAAATGGCGTTGCTCCTAAAGCTCTCGCTGCTTCAATTAATCCTGACGGAAGACTTAGCAAACTGTTTTCTACCAAACGAGCAATAAACGGCGCAGCACCAATGCTTAAAGGAACCAAAGCCGCGCTCACACCAATTGAAGTTCCAACGATTGCACGTGTAAACGGAATCATCCAAACGATTAAAATAATGAATGGAATGGAACGAAAAACATTTACAACAACGGATAATGTTCTATTTAAAACGGGTTGATCCAGAATCTGATTTTTACGAGTCAAGAAAAGCAAAATTCCTGTTGGAAGTCCTAATAAAAAACCGAAAAAGCCCGATACAAAAGTCATAACAATGGTTTCCCATGTACCTTTTAATAATAAATCTATAAGAGAATCAGACATAACCTATAATTTCTGTTTTAATGTGTTTTGAATTAAAATATTGAATCGCAGCATCGTAGTTTTCGCGTTTTCCTGAAAGTTCAATCAGCATTACACCAAAATTCACTTCACCAGCTTGATCCATTTGTGCGCTTACAATTTTGAAATCGGTATCAAAAAGTCTTGAAACTTCTGAGATAACAGGTTCGTTAACCGATTTTCCTGTCATTTCTAATTTCAGTAATGGATTTAAGTTTCCATTATCTTCTTTTTGCAATTTCTCTTGATAAACCGCTGGAACATCGATATGTAAAGACGAAGCAATAAACTCTTTTGTCAATTCATGTTTCGGATCTGCGAAGATTTCGCCAACACTTCCCTGCTCTATTAATTTTCCGTGACTAATAACCGCCACTTCATCACAAATAGATTTTACCACTTCCATTTGATGCGTAATCAACAAAACGGTAATATTCAGACGTTTGTTAATGTCTTTCAATAAATTTAAAATCGATCTTGTTGTTGCAGGATCTAATGCGCTTGTAGCTTCATCAGACAAAAGTACTTTCGGATTATTAGCCAAAGTTCTTGCAATTGCTACTCTCTGTTTTTGTCCGCCCGAAAGACTTGCCGGATAATCATTTGCTTTTTCAGCTAAACCAACCAATTGCAACAATTCTAAAACACGCGTTTTGATTTCGCTTTTTGAAGTTCCTGTTAATTCTAATGGAAAAGCAACATTGTCAAAAACGGTTCTTGAAGAAAGCAGATTGAAATGCTGAAAAATCATTCCGATTTGTCTTCTTTCGATTGCCAATTCTGCATTTGATAATTGCATTAAAGCTTTACCATCAACTATAATTTCGCCAGAAGTTGGTCTTTCCAACAAATTGACGCAGCGAATCAGCGTACTTTTTCCTGCTCCAGAAGTTCCAATTACACCAAAAATTTTCCCTTCAGGGACTGTCAGAGAGACATCAGACAAAGCCGAAACGATTTTGTCTTTCTGATAAAAAGTTTTGGTTACATTTTTTAATTCAATCATTTTTTGAGTTTTAAAAACAAAAAAGCCTTCCATAAATTAGTTGAAAGGCCTTTTTGAAATAAATTTTATCATTTTATATATAAGCCAGTTCAATAAATGCCATTACAGCAACACAACACATCATGCTGCGACGATAATAATTATTCATTTTCTGGTTCTGTTTCTTCATAGCGAGTGCAAATTTAAATAGTTATTTTCAATTTTTACGCATAAATTTTTAAAACTTTTATTAACCTATCAATTTAGTAGGTTTTTCATATTTCATTTTTTATGTTTTATTTTCAATTCAAAAAAAATTCCAAACTCCAATTTAAAGTTTGGAATTTGGAATTTAAAATATTTGAGTTTAAATCTTAATTATTTTGTTCTGCAATTACAGATTTATTGATTTTTATTACTCTAATTTTTTTATTGGTATTATCCGATAAGAAAATACGGTCGTCAAGCTGAGCTGTACCGACAATTGTTCCGAAAGGATTTTGCCCTAAAATATCAGAAACGCTCAAAACAGTGTTGTAATTCATTTTAACGAATTCTGATTTAGTGTATAATTTTAAATAAGACGCACTTCCTACATTTTCTGAAGTAACTGCCCAATCTTTACTGAATGATACTGCAATAGGTTTTACATCTACAAATGGAACTTTTTGCGGTTCAATAGGAGTTGTTAGTGAAGCAGCTGCATTTGCTTTAATGTTGGCAATGTTATAATACAAATAACTTTTTGCATCTCTTCCTGCTACAACCAGATTTCCATCAGAAACATCTAACGAATACACTTCTGTAAATCCGTTTAAAGTATTCAATTTAGCAATAGGCTTTAAATTCCAATCGCTTGTTTCTGTAATTTGAGAAGCGTCAAGCACTTTTATGCTTTTTTCTTTTTCTTTTACGAAAACCAATCCGTCTTTTGCCACAACACCAAAAACGTGTACAAAAGTCTGCCACCACTGACCGTTTCCAACCGTACTGATTCCGGCATTCGTAGTCTCATCAAAAACAAATAATCTCGATTCTGTGCTACCTACATAAATTCGGCCATTATCAACAGAAACCGATGTTAAACTAGTCAACGGAATAGTTGTAGCTCCTTTTGTGTATTCTTTTATTGTTTTAAGGTGTGCCAATGTCAGAGCATTAAAAATCTCTAGAACATTTCCGTTAATCACATATAATTTCTCGTTTGCAACTGCAATCCCTTTTGGGTCAAACGCTTCTGTGCTTCCTGGAATATTTTCGTTTGTAATAGAAGCTTCATCAGTCGGATAATAATAAGTATAATCTTTAGATGCAACTTCGTCTTTACTGCAGCTTGCAAACAAACAAAGTGCTAAAATTAGAGGCAGGATATGTTTCATGTGTAATTTATTTTTTAGTTCCATTTTCCTTCTCCTTTATATTTCACTAAAAATGGATTTTTAGGATCGATTTTAAATACTGGTTTTTTATAAGTTCCTTTTACGTAAGCCGTTTTGGTGTACGTTTTTAAAACATCTGGATCTGTAAACGGAAGATCATTTAAGTGAATCAAGTATTTATAAAAATCGGTTAGCATTTCTTGCTGGCCTCCGCCTTCTCCACTGTTTGCTAAATTACTACTGTGGTTAAAACCAATGTGATGTGAATATTCGTGAGACCAAACCGACATTTCTCCTACCCAATGTCCAGTTACATAACCCGATTCCCATTGCGATGCCAGATTTCCTCCGCCCCAAGCAGAATCTCCTCCTACCATAGCCATCCAAACAGTTCTTTTGTCTAGATAATTCCAGTATATTTTTTCGATTTCTTCTTTAGAATAATAATCGTAAACTCCATCAACATCATCAGCATTTCCGTGCCAGTTTAGAGCTCCGTTTATGCCTGTTCCTACTGCAGCTGCCTGCTCTTGCTTGTATTTATCGAAATTGGTAAAAGTGCTGTAATACATAGGATGGCTCAATGCATACGAATAATTGATAATCATCGTAATGGCTTCTTTTGCCAAAACCGGATTCATCGGAAGAAATTTACCCAATTCGTTAATGTGGTATCCATCATGAAACTGAACTAAATGATTTGATTTTATTTTTTTGAATTTCTGAAATAAAGGATCTTCCGATTCTACAGAAAATTCAATTGCTCCAGAAGAAAATCCTTCGATTTTATCGATCGTTACGGTATTTCCTGTTTCTAACAAATAATCGTTTTTCTGTTCTGTCAAAGGAATTTTATGAAATGAACGGTGAAAAGCAGGAACTTTTGAAAAACTAAAAAGTAAAAATTTCTTATTGTAATTCGGCAGTTTTGCGTACACTTTCACATCTGTCAATCCAACCGGAGAATAAAGTGAAATTTGTACAGAATCTTTTCCTTTTTGAATAACTTGAAACGGTTCGTTTACACGAAACCAACGATCTGTTTTATCATACATTTTTGAAGGATTTTCGTCATCTTCAAACATTGTCATCGGTTTGTTTTCTGCTGGTAAAGCCGAAGCATCGATACTTGGAAGGTAATTTGGCTTATAGTTTTCGCCATCATCACTACAACCAAAAATAATACTTGCCAATAAGGCAAATACAAAAAAGTGAGTGTTTTTTCTCATCAGTAAGTAAAGTAGGTTTGGGGTTAAATATCCTGCAAAACTATAAATATGCTTGTTATAAACAAGTCTATTGCAAGAAAAATATGAATATAAAATATACTGAAAAGTAAATTTTATAAAAACCTACTATACTTAAAAGTCAGATTGTAAAGTAACTATTTTGTTAAATCTAAAGTTTTGATTGTTGATAAATCGGCATTGAATTGAACAAAACTCGCAGGAAAACCAGCTTTAATTTTTCCTAATTTATCCTTCATGCCAATTGCAGATGCCACTCTTGTCGTTGCCATTTTTATAGCTTCATCTGCTGAAACATTAAGGTGGTTATAAGCATTTTGAACCGCTTCTTCCATCGAGATTGAAGCTCCTGCTAGATTGCCATCTTCATTTCTGTAGAAACCGTCTACTAAATGGGCATCAAAATTATCCCATTTAAAATTGGCTACTTTTCGTCCTAAAAAAGTGGCATCGCTAATTAAAAAGAATTTCTCTTGTTTCAATTTGTAAGCGATTTTAGCGGCAGCATAATCGCAATGAACACCGTCTAAAATTAATGGTGCGTAAACGTCTTCATTTTCAAAAACAGCTCCAACCAAACCTGGTTCGCGATGTCCGAATTGTGTCATGGCATTAAATAAATGCGTTACCAGATTTATTCCTTTAGAAAAATAAGATTGCGCTTCTTTATGTGTTATCGTCGAATGTCCGATTGAGATTGTGATGCCGCTCTCAATCAACATTTGCAATTGTTCTTCTGTGAAACATTCTGGAGCAATTGTAATGAGTTTTATAACGTCTTTCCCTTTGCTGATAATTTCTTGAAGTTCTTCATTAGTTGGTTTTCTAACCTGATCGATACTGTGTGCGCCACGTCTTTGCGGATTCAAAAATGGGCCTTCCAAATGCATTCCGATTACGCCGTTGTTGTGTTTTTTCATGTATTCTCGAACGGCTTCAATTCCTTGCAAAATGGTTTCTCGAGAAGAAGAAATCAAACAGGGTAAAACATGTGTTGTACCGTATTTCATGCTCGCATCGTAAATATCCTGAATGGTTTCTTCGTTTGGAGTCTGGCTGAAATAGTACTTTTCTCCTCCATTAATTTGAATATCGATGAATCCCGCCGCAAGATGTTTTCCTTCTAAATCGATTGTTTGAATGTCGTTTGGAATTTCTTTCTGCACTGAAATAATAGTTCCATTTTCTACAATTACAACTCCATTTTCTATTATTTCTTCGCCCGTATGCACAACAGCATTGACAATCGCTTGCTTCATGTTTAATTAATTTCTTTGTTTCAAATTTAAAGAAGTTTGATTTAATTCCTAAATAAAAAAAAGCCTCAGAAAATTTCTGAAGCTTTTTCAATTTTAAATCTAAAACCTAAGTATTATGCAGACAGGTACGGACTGCATATTTTTTTTAATTAATCTGGGTTTGCCAATATTTTATACAGTTCGGCATTCGAAATATAAAATTGGTTTTCTAAACTAATCTGCGAAAGCTTAGCACTTACCAAATTGTTTTCTCTCGAATTGATTAAGAAAATTGAACTTTCTCCAAACGAAAATAATTTCTCTTCTGAGTTCAACATCGTCATATAATCTTTTACCAGATTGTCGATTACAATTTTCTGTTTTCTTAGCGAAGCAATTTCAGTTTGCTGCGCTTTGATTTTATTTTTAAGTTCCAATCGCTGCTGACCAATATCATACTGCATATCCTGAATCTTCAGTTTTGCCATTTTTAAACTTCCTCTTTCTTTTCTTAAGAAAATTGGAAAACTGAAATCGACATTAAACTTGTAATCGTCAGCATTGAAATTATTCCAATAATTGGGTTCTGAAATATAATTGTAACCCACATTTATTTTCGGAAGCAATGAATTCGCTTTCAGCTGGCGATTGACTTCCAAAATATCCATTTTAGTTTCTAAAGATTGAATTTTTGGGTGTGAATCTAATGATTGAACTTCCACCATCATTGCATCAGTTCTTAGCGTTTCCTCGATCGTCTGAATTAGATTTTGTTCTGGTTTTACTACATCTCCAAGTTCAACCGGAACATTTTCAATCCATAAAAAATTAGCCAATTTCAATTTAGCTTTTGCTAATTTTAAGTTTCCGTTTTCAACATTCAGTTCACGGTTTCTAACTGTAATTTTAGCTTCAATACTATCAATTGCTGGCGCATCTCCCGCTTTGATTAATTTGATAACTCCTTCAAAACGAGTGCTCGCAAAACCTAAATAATTTTTATACAATTCTGCTTCGTTATAGCTTTTTCTCCATTCAAAATAAGCTTCACTTGCCTGATATAAAACTTCTATAGCTCTTAGTTTTCGCTGTGCATCACTTAGTTTTACCTGAAGTTTTCCTTCACGAACATCGGCCATTCTTTGGTTAATGAACATTCCTTGTCCCAAAGCAACATTAATGCCAAGCGAAGTTAAACCTGCTTCTGGCGTTTTGTTCTGCGGGTTATAATATTCACCGCTTGTATCGTCAAAACCAGCTTTAATCTCTACTCCATACCAAGTTGGAATTTTGAAACTGCTGTTTAATAACGAATAATATTCTGTGCCTTTAAATTCTTTCTTATTGTAATCTACTTCCAATTTTGGATCAAATCCGCCTCGTGCCATCATCAGTTTTGCCTGAGCATTTGTTACTTCAAGATTGGCTTGTTTTACCAACGGATGGTATTTTTTTACATACCCAAGAAACTCGATAAAAGTAAGTTCCTCTTGATTAAAATTCTGACTGTGCAGCGTAGAAAAACAAAATAGTATTAAGAAAGAAAATAGTTTTACTAAATTTCTCATTTTACTTTTTCTCCTTTCCTTTATCTTCTTTTTCTCCTGAGTTATAATAGTTTGGTGGGAAACCATTCAAGTTTCGCCAAATCTCGTACCATACCGAAACGGTTTCTAACAATGCAATACTTTGCGCACCAGCACCAATACTTAATTCTTTTGGCCAGTGACGATCTTCTCCATCTGGTGAAACCAGAATTCTGTATTTTCCGTTTGGACTAATGAAATTCTCTATCGCTACAACTTTACCCCCGTAAGTTCCATAAGACAATCCAGGCCATCCAGAAAATACGATTCTAGGCCATCCATCGAACCAAACACGAACTTTTGCACCACGATGCACAAGCGGTAAATCGATTGGATCTACGTACGTTTCTACTGCAATATCATAATTAGAAGGCATAATGCTCACCACAGGAGTTCCTTCTTTAATCGTTTCTCCAAGACCTGCCAATAAAGCACGGTTTACATACCCGCTTTGTGGCGCTGTAATGTAGTACAAACCATTTCTAAGTCTGTAATTCGTATATTGATTTTCTAGTTTATTTACCTGAGCTTCAGTATCATATTGTGTACTTAAAGCAGTAAATTTATCACTTCTAGATTTCGAAATCTTTTCAGCATATTCAGCAGTAATTCTATTGATTTCTACTTTTGCGTTTATCAATTCGTTTTTACTGCTTAGCAATTTATTTTCTTGCGTAATCACATAAGCTTCTGATTCTTGCAGTTTTAATCTTTTCTGCTCGACATCAGTAAGCGGTTTTAAACCTTCTTTGTTTAAAGCGGTCGAACGATCAAATTGTGTTTGTGCAATTCGAAGTTGCGTTTTTACCGCTACAAGATCCATACTGTCACTTTTTATTTTCAGTTTTGACTGACGAATTTTGTTTTGCGCTTGCTGCAATTTCAATTGTCTTTCTGTGTTAAGAGACTGTGCCTGAACATCAAGAGAGTTTACTTTATCGCCGTACGATTCTACAGCCATTTTTTTAGCATCGACCTGCTGTTTGGTATTATTAACCAAATTAGGATCTAGGTAATCTTCTTTGATCTCCGAAATGTAAACGATCGTATCTCCTTTTTTTACATAATCACCTTCTTTTACAAACCATTTTTCAATACGTCCTGCAATAGCATTATGAACCGTTTGCGGTCTTTGATCTGGTTTTAAAGTTGTAACAGAACCACTTCCTGAAATATTCTGCGTCCAAGGCAGAAAAAGGCAGCATACACAGAATATTAGAAATCCGATTATGACTTTGTTTAAAATTCTGTAATGTGGTCTGCGGGCAACGCTTGTAATCGATTTATAGGTGCCCGGCGTTATAAGTACGTTATTGTCTTTAGATATGTTGAGCATGATTAAAGCTTTATGTCGTTAATAATTTTTCCGTCATCAATCGTAATCATACGACTGCATTTGCTTTTCCAAATATCATTTTTAGAAGTTACAATAACAGTCCAGTCGTTTTCTTCAGAAAGTAAAAAATCAACAATTTTACTTGAAGTCAAATCGTCCATTTTGTCCACTGGATCTTCTAAGAATAAGATATTCGGTTTACCCACAATACTTCTTGCCAAAAGAATTTTTTGAACATCAGAAGCAGAAAGTTCACGACCTCCAGGATGAATTTGATTCTCCAACCCGTTTTCGAAAGTTTTAATGTACGGCGTAAGGCCAACATTATCTAAAGCCCATTTTAAATCATCGCTATTTAATTCTTCATTTCCAAAAACAATATTCTCACGAATTGTTCCCGCAAATAAAGTGTCTCCTTGCAAGAACGTTCCTGCTTGCGCTCTGTACGTATCTTCGTTAAGACGATTCATATAATTATCTGTCACATACATGGCACCGCTTTCTGGTTCTAAAACTCCTGAAAGCAATCGCAGCAAAGTACTTTTTCCTGCACCATTTGTTCCCGTAAGAATAATTTTTTCTCCTTGAGAAATTTTCAAATTGATATTCTTAAGCGATTTTTTGTTGTGATCTGGATAATGGTAATTGATGCTTTCTGTCTCAATATTGATCCCTTTTTCTGTTTTATCAGAAGTTTGAGGAATGCAAGAAATCTCCATATCAGTTACCTGACCGATTTTTTCAACAGAAGTCAAAACATCGTAGAAAGACTCCAATCCGAAGATGATTTTTTCTACTGAATTGATCAATAATACAATTACAATTTCAGCTGCTACGAACTGCCCTATGTTCATTTGGTGGTGAATTACCAGAAAACCACCGATCGATAATAAGGCAGCAGTAACAATTACTTTAAAAATAGTAAGCTGAATATATTGTTTCTTCATTACCTGAAAGTGCTTTTCACGGTAATTGATATAGTTGGTTGCGTATTTGTCATTTCTTCCCAAAGCATATTCAAAAGCTCCTTTTCTGCGGAAACTTTCTCTATTTCTAGCAATTTCCTGAAGCCATGCTGCAACTTTATATTTAAATTTTGATTCGTTAAGACTCGTTTCTAATCCGTCTTTGTACGAAAATTTAAAAATTACCCATAAAATCACAATAAATAAAAGTCCGATTACCATGAAGAAAGAATGGTAAAGAACCAATAAAATAATCCCTAGACCAACCTGAAGGAATGCGGTGCAGAAATCAAGCAATAGTTTTGCCGTGCCTTTCTGTACCATTAAAGTATCGAAAAAACGATTTGCTTTTTCAGGAGCGTACTCCGAGTACATTTCTTTAAATTTTATCAAAGGCATTCTGTACGCAAATTCGAAAGAAGAACGCACAAAAATTCGCTGCTGTAAGTTTTCTACAATTCGCAATTGCAAAATCGTTAGAACACCTCCAAAACCAACTCCAACCGTAACCAAAATTACGAGAACGATCCAAGAGACGCTTAGCTGTCCGCTTTGAATAAAATTAATAATAGCTTGGATTCCCAAAGGCAGAGAAAGATTTACTAACCCTGCAAAAGCAGCATAGAAGATAATTTGATACACATCGCGCTTATCGAGCTGCAATAAGTTATAAAAACGTTTAAATGGTGTCATGAATTTAAGTATAAATACAAGATTATTACATAGAATAAATATACGGCAAAAACCGCATTCATGGATCAAGATTTTCATCCTAATCCTTAAAGAGCAAGTATTTATGAATTCAGCCGAGGAGGCGGTATATCTATTTTACCATGAAAACCAAACGAGAAGATTGTATTATCAATATATTTTTTTCCTTCTGATTCTTTTAAAAAATAAAGATTAGGCATCAATGATTCTGAAGAAATCAAATATTCCATTAAAGGAATTCCTTTTGCTAATTTGGCCGTTTTGGTATCTTTTGTTTTATAGTCATCCAGTTCTTCTGGAATTCCGTCGCATTTGAAGATTTTTTTCAAAAAATTACAAGTAATCCCTTTTACAGTATAAGTTTCAGCATTATCGCTTAAAACTCTAGCCACGCTATTAGAAATGTTCAAACTGCTAATTAGAAAATAGCCGACAAGCAACACCTGAAGGCATTTACAGAAAAAGCTATTTTTAATTTTGTTCAACATAGTCTAAAAAAAAGGCTGAAAGTTTAATTAAATCAAATCATTTTGATTCAAAACCTCAGTAATTTAAGGCGTTTATTTTAATTTTTATGAGCGCGCAAGTTAGAGCCATTTTTTTTGCAGAACATTAAAATAACATTAGAATTTAGAATCATTCAAAACTTTACAAAGAAATTAACAAGACAATCTTACAGCATTTCTCCTTGTCTGAATTATATAAAACCCAAGCCATAATTTTATAACTAAATGACAGATATCAAATCTACTTTTGGTATTCGAAAATTAGCCATAGTTCATTAAAAATATATTACAGTGTTACCGATTAAACAAATTAGATTTACGAACCATTTAATACAGAATCAAGAGATGACTTACGCAAAGAATGATTTGACTAGATTTTTAGATGCGCAAAACAAACTTTATCTGACGGCATTATCTGAAATAAAAAAAGGTAAAAAAGAAACACATTGGATGTGGTTTATTTTTCCTCAGATAAAAGGACTTGGAAAAAGTGCTCTTTCTGATTATTATGCTGTTGCTGATCTTAAAGAAGCTAGTGAATTTTTAAATCATCCCATTTTATCGAAACATTTAATTGAGATTTCTAAATTGCTGCTAACGTTGAAAAAGAAATCTGCTGAAGGAATCTTAGGAGAACTTGGTGCAAGAAAACTGCATTCTTCTATGAGTTTATTTGTTCAGGTAGAAAATGCGCATCCTGTTTTTCAGGAGGTTTTGGACACTTTTTTCTACGGACATTTGGATCAGCTTACTTTAAATTTTACTCAAAAAACTGCTGTGTTGCCAGACACAGTACTACTTTCTTGATATTCTTAGGACGAAAAAAGGGAATAGCTTTAAAACTATTCCCTTTTTCATTAACAACATAATTATAATTAAAGTACAAATATTAAATTCTAGCTTTTCTCAAAATTTGAAACTCCTTTTTTAAGCCAGTTCAAATATTCCTGAATATTTGGATTATAAGCTGAAGTTTCATTGAGGGTTTCGCCATTATGATCCACCAAAACATAAAACGGCTGTGCATTGGTTTTGTAAGTAAGCGTTTGGAATTCGCTCCATTTCTGTCCAATATATTTTAACTTTTTTCCTGTTATCTGAGAAGTAACCTGCTCGTTAGGATGTAATTCTCTTTTATCGTCAACATAAAGCGAAATCAGAACCAAATCGCCTTTTAAGATTTTCTGAACTTTTTCGTCAGACCAAACATTGTCTTCCATTTTACGGCAGTTTACACAGGCGTGACCAGTAAAATCGATCATAACCGGTTTTCCGATTTTCTTGGCATATTTCATTCCTAGATCATAATCGGTGAAAGCCATGATATTGTGCGGTCCAAGCTCTGCTCCTTCTGGCAGATTTTGTGTTATTTCTTTCGAAGAAGAATTATTCAAACCATTCGGAATTTCGCTGTAATGCATTGGAGGCGGAAAACCGCTAATCATTTTAAGAGGCGCGCCCCAAATTCCGGGAATCAAATAAATCGTAAAAGCCAAAACCAAAACGCCCAATCCTAATCTTGGAACGCTTAAATTTGAAATCGGACTATCATGCGGCAACTGAATTTTTCCAAATAAATAAAAAGTCAACGTTCCGAAAATTGCTATCCAAATTGCTAGGAATGTTTCTCTTTCTAACCAATGCAATTGCAAAACCAAATCGGCATTCGACAAAAATTTAAAAGCCAAAGCCATTTCTAAAAATCCTAAAAACACTTTAACCGAATTCAGCCAACCTCCGGATTTTGGAAGCGAATTCAACCAGCCTGGAAAAGCGGCAAATAAAGTAAACGGCAAAGCCAAAGCCAGAGAAAAACCAAACATTCCGACAAACGGAGCGATTCCACCACGAGAAGCCGCTTCTACTAATAATGTTCCAACAATTGGTCCCGTGCAAGAAAAAGAAACAATTGCGAGAGCCAAAGCCATAAACAATATTCCGACGATTCCGCCTTTGTCTGCTTGCGAATCAACTTTGTTTGCCCATGCATTTGGAAGCATAATTTCGAATGCTCCCAAAAATGAAAAAGCAAAAATCATTAAAAGCACAAAAAAGATCAGATTAAACCAAACGTTTGTCGAAAGTGCGTTTAGAGAATCTGCTCCAAAAGCCCAAGTTACAACAGCTCCCAAAAAGATATAAATGGCAATAATCGCGATTCCATAAAAAACTGCTTTTCTAATTCCTTGTGATTTTGTTTTGCTTTGCTTGGTAAAAAAACTCACCGTCATTGGGATCATTGGAAAAACGCAAGGCGTTAGCAAAGCTGCAAATCCTGAGAAAAACGACAATAAAAAAATCGACCATAAGTTTCTAAATTCGGCTTTCGGTTTTTCTTCCTTCAGTTCTTTTTTAGACACTTTTACAACCTCAGCAGGAATGATTTCTGCTGGTTTTACTTTTGCTTCAGAAACAACAGAATCAATTTCTACAATTTTCGTTTCTTCTTTTACAGCAGCTTCAATTAAACTTTTCGCTTTCGCGGAAGGCGTAACAGAAAACTCCAATTCGTCTGAACTTGGCGGCAAACAATTTTCATCATTACAAACCATAAATTCAACCTCAGCATTGATTTTAAAAGGTTTTGATGAAAGTATTTTAATGCGTTGTCTAAAAGTGGTTTCTTTCTCAAAAAACTTAATCTGCATTTTGAAAACAGGATCACTAATCGTTTTTCCTTTTTCTTCTTTTACAGCATCAATTAATTGAAAATCTGCGCCTTTTATAAAATTAAAATGAGTTGGAATCGGGCCTCCGTCTGAAACTTCCTGACTGTATAAATGCCAGCCCGATTCTATAATGGCTTTTGCCTGCAATTCATATTCAGTATCAGAAATTTTCTCGATACTGGTTTTCCATTTTATGGGATTATATATCTGAGCCTTTACGAATATGGAAAACAGCAGGAAAAAGCCCAGTAAAAAAATATTCTTTTTCATGGGTAAAAACTTTAGAAAGAGGGTTGAATAGCAAAAAACAACCCTCTAAAAAATCCGCTATACAAACTAAATTGCTTACTAATTCAAAATACTATTTGATAGGGAAATATAAATTAAACTCTAGTAAATAAAGGGGTCAGATTATTTTTGTGGTTTGAAAACAACTTCCATAGAATCGGCTTTGTTCAAAAATGAATTAGCAAATTCCTGAATGTCTTTTGCAGTAATGCTTTTGACAATATCAACATAGTTTTTAGAATCATTCATATTGTAGCCATTTTCAAAATAATTATAAATCAAGTTCATACTATAACTGTTGAAGTTTTTGCTGTCTTCTCTCGATTTCAAATAATTAGTTCTCGTTTTCTCAATATCTTCAGAACCAATTTCTCCTTTTTTGATTTTATCAATTTCCTGATACACAATTGGCAACAAATGTTCTACTTTATCAGCATCACAATCAAAAGTAATTTGAAGATTTGCTTTAGAAATTGGAAGTTTGTCAATACTTGCTTTTACACCAGCACCATAAGTTCCGCCTTCTTTTTCACGAAGACTTTCTGTATAGCGCAAAGTCAAAATATCGCCTAAATACGAAGCCAAAATTCTGTTTTTTTGACTATAAGCATAATCTTGTAAAAATGTAATGCGAACGGAACTTTTTGGCGTTTCCATTTTAATGAAAACATCTCGATCAATTTTATTTGAAACCCATTTTGGAATATCGGTTTTAAATTTCTCTTTGCGTTTGATTCCGTTTATACTGGCAATATATTTTTCTAGTAAAGGCTTTAAAACTTCTGGCGTAACATCTCCAACAATATAAAATTCAAAATTTGAAACGTCTGCAAAACGATCTTGATAGAAAGCTTTCATCTTATCAAAAGATAAATCGTCAATATATTTTTGGTTGAATTCTCTAATTCTCGGATTGTTTTTGCCATAAACTACTGCTGATAAACTATCTTCCATTTTGGCATTAATGTCATTGGCTCTATTTTTCAACGCGTTTTCTAATCGCTGTTTCAAAAGCGCATACATTTGATTGTCAAACCTTGGCTGAACAAAACGTAAATGCACCAACTGCATCATGGTTTCGATATCTTTTACATTTGCAGCACCCGAAACCGTTTCTTTAAGAGAACTGACACTTACTGAAGAATTGGCAATTTTCCCTTTTAAAACTTTTTCTAAATCTACATTTGAAAGTTCTCCAACTCCAGACATCATCGCTAAAGTTGTCGCACGACCAATTGATGGAAGATCTTGTGGTTCATATAAAGAAGTTCCGCCAAAACTTTCCGCTTTAAGCTCTACTTCTTTTTTATTTTTATCTGCAAATTTATAATGCACTTTTACACCATTGCTCAATACAAAAGTTGTGGCATCAATTGCTGTTTCTTTTTTCTCAGAAACAATTTTTCCTGAAACAATTTTTAGATTTCCTAAAAGAGTTTTTCCTTCAAAAGTATCAACGTAAGGTTGCAACGAAGCATCATTTTCTGCTTTTTTAATAATCTCAAAAGCTTTTTCCTGCGTTAGATTTTCTTCGTTTTCAACACCTGTTACCGCAACAACTCGGTTTTGAGCAATATATAATTTGCTAATTTGCTCTTGAAGAATTTTAGAATCCAACTTGCTTAAAATGCTTTTTATCATTTCAAATTCTGCTTTTGGATCTGCAATTACTTCGTGGTTCAAATAATCGTCTTTTACCATTCCGATTACTTGTTTGTGCGGAATCTCAT
Source organism: Flavobacterium sp. HJSW_4 (assembly GCF_042436695.1). Lineage (NCBI taxonomy): Bacteria > Pseudomonadati > Bacteroidota > Flavobacteriia > Flavobacteriales > Flavobacteriaceae > Flavobacterium > Flavobacterium sp. HJSW_4. The sequence goes on along the minus strand of NZ_JBHNPP010000028.1, from coordinate 37,308 downwards.
TTAGTTTGTCTAAATAATTTTCATAACCCGAAATGTTTTCCGTAACCGCTCTTTCGATTTCACCTTTTGAGAAACCAAATTTATAAGCGCGAACCCATTCGTTCATTACCATTACAAAAGCTTCTGCTTGTTTTTCTGGTTTTGGAGAAACACTCAAAATCCAAATATCATTTAGACGCGTATAGTTTTGATATCCAACTGATGCACTTTTAAATGGACATTCTTGTTTCTGTGCCAGTTCTGCCAAACGATTATTTAAAATAGAAAAAGCAATGCCTCTTTGAGTAGATTTTTCTAATTCTGCATAGTCATTCGTTGCTTTTTCAGCGGTATGACGAATCATAAAACTAATATTGGAAGCCGAAATTTCTTTGTCTAAAGCCAATTTAAAAGTTGGTTCTACTCTTTCTGGAATCGCAATTTCAAAACGTTTTTTAGGATTTTGAGGCGTCGGAATATCAGCAAAAAGTTTTTTGATTTTTGCTTCAATTTCATCAACATTAATATCTCCAACAATTGCGATTGCTTGCAAATCTGGACGATACCAATCTTTATAAAAATCTTTTAAGACTTGATATTTGAAGTTTTTCACAATATCCATATCACCGATCGGCATGCGGTCTGCGTAAAGCGAATTGTTGTAATAAAAAGGCGCCAACTGATTGTAAATTCTGGCACGAGCGTTTTGTCTCGTGCGCCATTCTTCTGTAATTACACCTCTTTCTGCGTCGATTTCTTCATTCGTTAGAGATAAAAAATTAGACCAGTCGTGCAAAACCAATAAACAAGTGTCGACCACTCCTCCATCTTTCGACGGAATGTTATCTAAGTTGTAAACCGTTTCGTCTGTACTGGTATAAGCGTTGATGTTTCTTCCAAAAACTGCACCTTGTTTTTGAAGCGTATTCAAAATACCTTTTCCTTCAAAATTTTTGGTTCCGTTAAAAGCCATGTGTTCTAGAAAATGCGCCAAACCTTTCTGCTGATCGTTTTCTAAAATCGATCCAACATTCTGAATAATGTAATAACTAGCTGTATTTTTATTAACCTCAGTTGGATAAATATAATACGTCATTCCGTTTGGCAGAACTCCTTTTTTTATTTTTTGGTTGACCGCAATTGGGTCAGTTGCTTTAAAGTTTTGTGCTTGCGCGAATGATAAACATCCGACAACGAATAATAAAATTGATATTTTTTTGCTGTATTTCATAAAGCTAATTATTAACTCTTCAATAATTTATCCAGCTGCGCTCTCAACTCCGGATTTGAAGGGCGAAGCGCATCTGCATTGATAATATTTCCTTTTGTGTCAAACAATAAAAATCTCGGAATCGCATTTACTTCATAGTTTTTAGCCACATCAGAGCCAAAATCTTTATCTGCCATTAACTGAATTCCTTTTAATTGTTCTTTAGTAACGTAATCTTTCCATTTTTGTGCGTCTTTTGGTTTATCTAACGAAAGACTAACAAAAACAATGTTTTTTCCGTGATAATCTTCTTCAATTTTTTTCATGTGTGGAATTTCCGCTTTACAAGGCCCGCACCAAGTTGCCCACAAATCGATGTACACAAATTTCCCTTTAAAATCTGAAAAAGAAACCGGTTTATCGTTAATATCTTTATACGTAAAATCTAAACCTTTTTGTCCAACACTTTTGTGCAATACTTTTTCGTACTCCAGTAAAAATGCTTTGCTTGCATCAGAAATCATATACGGTTTAATGCTCGGAGCGATTTTTTCATATTCTTCAATTTTCATTCTAGAAGTTGCCACAGCGTCACGAAGATAAACATCGATTAAAGCTGGATCTGTAATATGCGTAATGGCTTCTGTCAAGTCCAAACGTTTTGGCTTATCACCGCTATTGATGCTTACATAAAAGAAATAATTTGACATTAAAGATAATCCATTTGTTACTTTTAATAAATCTGGATCTGTAAACTTTTTGTCTGTCTGCCAAGTTTTAATTACCGCTGGACGAACGTCTTTATCTGGATGCACTGTTCTCGGCATTCTAAAAAACGTATACGTCAATTCTTCAACGTCTGTTGCAACGGCTAATTTTAATAATTTATTGAATGCCGCATCTTTCGTTTTAATTGATTTCGAAAATTCGTCTGCTTTTGCGACACCTTTGTCCAACCACGGATAAAAATCAACATAAGTCTGATCGCCGCCCAATCTAGAATATGGCGCAAACTCATTGTAAATTTCATTTGCTTTTTGAACCAAAGCGTTTTGCCCAACATTCTTTCCGCTCAAAACATAATTTTCTTTATTGATCGCAAGCGAAAGATCTAATTTTGGCTCTAAATACAAACGAATTAATTGATTTCGGCTTTTCATCTGACCGTAATCAACGTAATAAAAACCAGCTGCTGAAACCGGAATCATAAAACCAAACTCCCCAGATGTATTGATTTTTGCAGTAGCAGCTACCGCTGGTTTTCCTTCTTCAACATTATAAAGCGTTATTTCTTTAGCTTTCAGATCAGGGATTGAAATTGTTCCTTTAATTACTGCATATTCAGAAAGATTGGCAGCAAAACTCATTTGAACCGTAAAGCAGATCAAAATGAAATTTAAAATGTGTTTTTTCATGTTATTTTGTTTTTTGTTGATAATTTTAAATTGAAATTCGCATAGATTGATCGCCTTGTTCGATGATGATATCTTTGCTTTCTTTTGTTTCTTTTAGCTGTTTTAGATTTTCGGACTTCAATAAATCTTTGGCTTCAAAATCATTAATTTGAGTGACTTTCGCTCCGATTTTCACCTTCTTCAAATCTTCATTTTGTTGATCAACTATTTTTTTGACTAAAAGATTCTGGTTTTCGTCAAAATCCAATTCGAGTCCGCTTAAATAGAAAGAAGACATTTTTTTGAAATTTTTATTGGGTTCTAAATACACTGTTTTGTGCAAAAGATCAATCGTAAAATTGAAACGTTTAATCAAGTCGATTCCGAGAGATCCATCGGCGAAAGCCCAACTTTTATTCGCTTCGTCATATTCCTGCAAAGCGATGGGTACGTTTGAAAAATTATTTCCGTTAATACCAATGTTTGGAATTGCTCCTCCAACAATTTTAGTCTGTTTTCCTAAACTGAAATTGACAGAAGTGTATTCGGTTTTTAAACTGGCTTCTAAATTATTTTTATGGTTGAAAGGCCCGTAAGCGATAAGATCGTAACCAGCTCCTGTATCAAAAGTAAAATTGCCTTCAACTGTTTTTTTATCTTCAAAAGTCAGATTCATTTTTACTACCGGAAGTCCCGATTTATAATCGAAAACAAATGGTTTTGCTTTTCCCCAATAATTGAAATCTCCGAAATTGTACAAATCAATTGTCATCGTATCAAAATTGACCGAAGTGATAAAATTGCGAAGCAGATTAGCGCCAAACAATCCGTCATAAACTCCATGTTTTGGAAAAATAACCAAACCTTGATGTTGCAAAACCTGATTTCCAATATAAATGGTATTATCTGCCGAATACTGCACTTGCTGACTTCCGCCAACCACCGAAGCTGATTTGCTTTTCGTTACCACAACTCCCGCTTTGTAAGCGCTGTCTGGATTTAAAGCCATCCCGTCTGCGCCTGTATCAAAAAGCATTAAAAATACACGATCAGCTTTGTTGAGTTTTATTTTAATGGCGATTCCGTTTTCTACAATTTCAAACGGAATACTAGCTACTTTTTTAACCTCAGCATTTCGATCTACTTTATACAAACCATCAAAAAAGGTTACGTATACAATTTCATTTGCTGCATTAAAAACAATCTGTGATGGCTTTTTTTCTTTTCCTTGAAAATAAAAATCTACCAGCGTAAAAGTTTCATTTTTAATCGTAACAGACTTCCCAATTTGAATAGAATCTAAAGCTGGAAACGCTTTGAAAATTCCATTCAAGTAAAATTCATTTGAAGAAGAATCTCCTACTCCAACTGTAAAATCTTGCGCTAAAAGATCTTTTATACTTTTGTAATCTTTTTGCTGAAAAGCTTTTTCAAATGCTTTGATTGTCTGCGTTGTATTTTTTTTCTGTCCCTTTACGAAACAGATAAAAAATAGCAGTGACAAGATCATTAATTTTTTCATTTTACTACTTTTTCAGCGTTTGAATTTTTGGTAACCACTTTTTCTACTCCAAAATCTTTTAATAAAATCCCTTCGTATTTTGTGTATTCTTCTGGCGTGTAGAATTCTTTAGAATCATTCAGCAATTCTTTGAATCCTTTTAAATCATTCGTTTTTTCGAATTCTTTTTTCCTGCGTTGCAAAATGGTAAATACATGACCTGTAACGCTTGCTCTTCCATAATCCTGAGCCAGTTTTTTACTTGAAAAAAGAAATGCATCATCGTATTGTTTGCCCACTCTTAAGCCAGTAATAATTACAAAAGGAATCTCATCGGTAACTTCTTTAGATTTCAAATACGTATCGATCACATCAAAAGGCACATTTCTTTTGCCAGCCATATAAGCCTGCACATAAAAATCTGGATAATCTTTTTCGTTAATCGTTGTGCTGTACTTTTTAAATTTTCCTTTTTTGGCCGCTTCTTTCGCGTTTTGAAGCAAAGCTGTAAACTGCTCTACACTCTGAAAACCAGCTGCAATATCAATTACTTTACCTTCAGCATTCAGGAATAAAAAAGTCGGAAATCCGGTAACTCCGTATTTCATGCATAACTTTTTACCAATTTCTTCTTTCAAAATATCCGACTTGAAAGTGACAAAGTCAGCGTTTAAAACAGTGGCTACTTTCGGGTCTGGAAATACTTCTTTGTCCATTTGTGCACACGGAGCGCAGCCTGTAAAATACAAATCGACAAAAATTAATTTTTTCTCCGTTTGAGCCTGTTTTTTAGCTTGTTCCCAGCTTTCTTCGGTAGATTGAGTCTGTGCTTTTAAGGCAATAGAAGGACAGGCAAGCAGCAAAACTGCACTTGCGATTTTAAAAAAACGTTTCATAAAATGTGGTTTTTAGAAACCGAATGAAGAATGAGATTATCCTTCATTCGGTATTTTAGTTTTTAAGTTTTAATGATCTTTAATTATCTCACTCGATAAGAAACGTCAACAATTTTGCATAAGCCTGAATAACTGCTTTCCAAAACTAAATCTCCGTTTACAGGTGGCACTGTGTACAATTCTAACTTTCCTGTTGTACTATACGAACCGACAATTAATTTGCTTGTAATTTCTTTTTTTCCTCTCTTGCTAAAACCTAGATACGTAATTTCTTCATTTCCTTTATCTAGCATTAATTTCGCAGATTGTGTTCCGCTATCATATTCATAGACTTTGTTCCCAACTGTATAAAATACATATCCTGCATCTGGACTTACAGCAAATTTTGTTGCTTTGTCTAAATCTGGAGCATTCAGCATTTCTTTATAATAGGTTTGTACAGCAGTACTATTAAAACGAAGCAAATAGAATTTACCTGTTGAAAGATTTTTTAACACTGCAAAACTTTCAGTCAAATTGAAATTTGAAGCGGTCATGTAAACCAGATCGCAATTGGTATTATTCCAATCTAATGTTGTTGGTGAAGCCGCAACTGGAGGCATTGCCGAACAATTTCCTTTTGAATAACTGTAACGCAGAAAACGATGCTTTTCAATATCAAAAAAGACTGGTGTTCCTGTTGTACCATATTCTGCAATAAACGGTGCGGCGTAGAAAGTTTTAGTTTCAAGATCTACTTTATTTTGCGGCAATCCATATCTAATTTGCATCGTTCTATTAAAATAAAAGATATCACCATCTTTATAAAGGAAATTCTCCCCTGCAGAAGGAGTTTTCATAAAATCTACTCCAAAATTTGTTGGAAAAGAACCTCCAACTGTTTCATATGCCAAATTCATAGTCTGATTCCATTCAAAAGAATCAGGTTCCAATCTTGCTGTTCCAGATTCTGAAGCAGTAACATACACTCCGTAAATAACAGCTCCTGGCAAAGGCGTACTAAAACATTCAACATCTACCGCTTTTCCGCTTAATTTCAGCGCTGATCCAGCCGCATCTAAAACATCGTTGATAATACGTGGTTGTGGAATACCCGGAATTACAGAAACCATATCCAATCGAGCTTTGCCATCCACATCACCAATAACCAACCAGCCTTCATAAATAGAAGAAACTACATTTAAGGTAATAATAGGCTGCTGCCAATTAATTCCGGTTACTTTATCTTTGATGAAATAATACAAGTCATATTTTGCTGGCGGTAATTTTAAAATACCATCCAAGTTTTTTGTTGTAGCAATAGTTGTTCTTGCATCAATTGGCAATTTTGCAGGATTTAATGCAACCCATTTATATTCATATCGGTCAGCATCTGCTCCATCATCTAAAGTCGGATTTAATTCTGGGGCAATCTTAAAATAATCACCCGTGTAAACCGTATATTCTTTTTCTATTCCTGTTACATTAAACTCATTTATAGCCTCATAATTGTAATTTCCTTCATCACTTACACAACCGTATGCTAAAAAGAGAAGTGCTATTACAGCTATCTGTATTTTTATATTTTTAAACATCGCTTTATATTTTTTAATTAAGAATGGTTTATGGAAATAGCATTTCTTTTCCGTCTTCCTCATAAATAGTATTGCCATTAGCTTTCTGATCGGCTAGATAACGTCTCATAAAGCTTGCATAATACTGCATTTCAGGAATTGAAAGTCCTGTAGAACCTTGCGGCTGATTGAACATTTCTGGTTTCAGATCCATAAGATCGCACATCAAAAAGAATTTTTTAGCCGTAAACACGCCAAAAAAGCCAGGTTGCCAAGATATTGGTGTCGATAATTTGTCATTGAATGATAATTTAAAATGAACATAGCTTCTAGTTTTTCCCGTCAAAACATTTGTCACCTTTGATTGCATTTTAGTGCTGAAAAATTCATTTTCTTCCAGATTTAATACCATTGTCAGGTTTCCATTTTTCATATCGGGAGTTCTTAGCACTTTTATAAAAACAGTGTCTATTTCTTTTCCTGCACGCATTACAATATTGTCAGGAAAAATAAAATGAGTTCCTAAAACGGCTGTACTTGTTGGATCAACCGTAAGTTTCACTTTACGATCAAGATCACTTACTTTTCCCTGCACTTGTATTACAAGAGGATAAATTCTTTCTGTAATGGTCGCTTGATCCAAACCAAAACTAAATCCGGTACTGTCTATAAGTGGTCCATTTTTATATTCTGGAAACATCGCGCGTGAGAAATAAATGTTATCTGTATCTGAATACGTTTCAATTTCTTCTTTATCACATGATGTCAATCCTAACAGCGATAGCAAAGTGATACCTAAAATCAATATTTTTTTCATGATTACTTTTTTTAGTTTTGAAAATTAACTTCACTGTCTGGTAATGGCACCACGTATTTTACTGCATTCATGGTAACATTTCCTGAAGATGCAGAACCATTTGGAATTGCTGTAGAATTGGTTCTTTTGTAGTAGAAGAACAATTGCCCTTCGCCAATAAATTCTTTTTTATACTCTTTTGTAAGTTCTGTTGCTAATACTGCAGTAGCAGCCAAATTAGTCAGACCTCTATTAAATCGAAGCGTGTTTAAAAATGCAATACCATCAGCTGGAACTGGCGCTGTTTCTGCAGCAATAAGATACAGTTCTGAAAGTTTAAACATCGGAATCTGAAAACGGAAAAGTTTAGTTTTGTCTGTTACATCCTCATATTTAAAAAATGTCTTCTGCGTTTTTCCTCCCGAAATTGGAATTTTCCAGCTTGGCAAACTTCTGTAATCGTTGTCATTAGATTCGAAAACAGCATTTATTCTACTCAACATTGGAGCATAAATATTAAAGTCGTCTAAACTAGAATCAAAAAGTGCTTTTTGCTCGAGATATAAAGTTTGATCGCTAAGCGCGAAAAAGTTTTCTGAAGAAAAAATACGATCTGGATTAGAAGTGTTTGTAGCATCTAAGAATGGAGTCCAAAAAATAACAGGCTGCGCTTTTACAAAATTGATAACTTCAGTTGCTGCAGCATAAGCACCAGTTTTATCTCCTGCATATAAAAGAACTCTAGCTTTTAAACATTTTACTGCCAATAAATTCATTCTTTGTCCACGGTTTGCAGAATAATACGGATTAGAATCAAATGCTGTCGAAGCTGTATATCTTCCATTAGTCACTATTGGATCGTTTGCCAAAAGCGTTATTGCAGCATCCAAATCGGCTATGATTTTTGCAATAACCTCTTGAGCTGGTAAAAGCGGTTTATTTACTGTTACCGCAGCATCATAATAAGGTATCGACGGATCTGCCGGCGCTACTTTGTAAATTGGCCCGTACAATCTTAGCATATCAAAATGTATCATTGCACGAATGGCAATTGCTTCTCCTTTTAAAAGATCTGCCTTTTCCGCCGAAACAACCTCAGCATGTTCCTCAATGCTTTCTAAAAATTTATTTGCAGACAAAACTGTTGTAAAAGCACTTTGCCAAATTCCAGCAAAAGTATTTTTACAAAGTGTCTCTTCATACGAATAAGTCGATATTTTATTTTTAACATGAGATCCAGACATATTATATTGCTGTCCTAAAATCTCAACTGCATCCATAGTCAGCTGTCTACCGTAAAGACCATTTGCAGCCAATTGAAGATAAAGTCCGTTATGCACATTCTGCACACCAGCCTCTGAGCTGTAAGCCTGATCTTCTAAAATTTTATCTTGCGGCACAACATCCAAAAAATCACTGCAGCTTGCTACAGTAAAAGATGCAAGCAAAAGGAATGTAATTTTATATAAATACTTGTTCATAATCTCTTTATTAAAATGATAAATTAAGACTCAAAGAATATATTCTTGAGAAAGGATAATCAATACCACGTTCTGCTTTAATAGTTGAAACACGGAAGAATTCGTTTGCGAAAGCATTAAATCCTAATGCAGTTAAACCTGCTCTTTTTAACCAAGCTCTATCTGTAAAACGGTAACCTAAACGAATAGATTCTCCTGAGATGTAATCGTCTTTTTGGATAAAACGCGATGAAATCGGTGTATTATTGGTTAAGCCAATCGCTTTAAATTGCGCCATTTGACCTGGAGTTGTCCAACGGTCTGTAAAAGCTCTGACATCTTGATTATCAAAAATATTATCTCTCGAAATATTTTCTACTTTGTTGTACAAGGCAGAGTTAAATCTCTCTGCTCCAAAACTGTAACGCACAAATAATCCAAAGCTAAATCCTTTGTAATTTAAATTTGTAGAAACTACTCCTGTCGCCGTTTCTCTAGAGTTCCCCATTACAACTTCATCTTTTTTATCTAAATCAAAAGTAGTCTGGCCGTTTTTCTTCAAGAAAATTTCTCTACCCGTTGCAGGATCAATTCCCAATGAAGGAACAGCCCAAAGATCATTGCTGCTTGCTCCGTCATAATATCTTGTTAAGCTGGTTGTTTTTTGCGCTTCAGAATTTAGAGAAGCTAATGCATTACCAAAACCTCCCAATTCATTGTCGCCAGTAGTTCCCATTAATCCAATTCCCCAAACAAAATTGCGACTCAAATCGTAGATGAAATTGTAGTTCATTTTTAACTCAAATCCTTGTGTTGTTAAATAACCTACATTTAAAGGATAGCCATTAAGTCCTGTTGAAGCCGCAAGATCGATTGCTACAATTTGTGGAGATGTTTTACGTTTGTAAGCCCCCAAAGTCATGGTTAATCTGTTTCTAAACATAGCCAGATCCAATCCTAAAGACAAATCTTTGGTTCTTTGCGGTTCTAAATTTGGATTTGCAATTTGAGAAACTCCCAATCCAGCGCCAAAAACGTTTGTATTTGCGTTATAAGCATATACATCATAAGAAGCAAAGCCAACTAAATTCTGGTTTCCGGTCTGACCAATATTGGCACGTATTTTAAAAATATTGACAATATCTTCGTTCATTTTAAACTCGTGGTTCAAGTTCCATCCAAAACCAATTCCCCAATACGGCGAATATTTTTTGTTTGTTCCGAAGTTTGTTGCTCCAGAAATAGTCTGAGTAAAATCGAATAAGAATCTGCGATCGTAAGCATAGTTAATCTGATTGGTTAAATCGACACTTCTTATTAATTCGGTATAAATTTCTGGTTTGCCGTTTGGTTCATATCCAAAAGCAAATGCAGGATTTCCGCCAACACCAAGAGGAAATCCTCTTAAAGCTGTTTTATAAGAATTATTTTTTGTTTCTAAAGCCGATGCTCTAATCGTATAATTAAATGAATGAACATTTTTAAAAACATTAGAATAAGTTGCTCCAAGATTTGCATTCCACTTATCTGTTATGGCTTCATAACTGGTGTAAGTTCCTTTTTCTGTTGAAATATTATTTACAAAACGCGTATCGTCTGGAGAAACAAAAACCGTATTGTGGTTATCTAATCTTGAAACAGATAAAGCTCCAGTTGCTTTAATATGTGAGTTTACATCGTAATTAATAGCGAAGTTGTTCGTGAAATTAAAATCTTTCCCTTTATCATAACTTCCTAAAAAGACATTGTAAAGCGGATTTGCAGGATGGTTTACAATGGTTTGCAAACTAGTTAAAGGCAATGAACTTCCGTCCATATAACGCGTTATGATTCCGTTCTCGTTATATTTTGGATAATACGGACTTGCTTTTGCCCAAATTTCAAATGACCCGTAAGGAGATTCTTGATTTGTTCCTCCAGAAACAAAAAACTGGTTGTTAAGGCTTAATTTGTTTTTTCTGTAAGTTAAAGTTGTATTGTAGCCCCAAGTATCGTGCTCTGAACCTTTCATTGTTCCGGTAAGCGTTTTGTAATTTCCGGCAACGTTGAATCTAAATTCTTCAGAACCTCCACCAAAATTCAAACTGTGTCCAGATGTAATTCCCATTTGAATCGGTTCGTTTAGCCAATACGTATTTACACCGCTACGTACAGCTGCCAAACGTCTGTTGTATTCTTTATCCCAAGTTAATGGCGTTGTTTCGGTACTACCATCTTTCACAATGAAAGCGCCAGAAAGTCTTTCGAATTCTAATTTTTGTGCGGCATTCATTAAATGATAAACACTTAAATCTGCTAATTCGTAAGATGAATTATAAACATAATTAAACTGCAATTTTCCTGGTAAAGGTTTGTTGGTTTCAATAACCACAACACCATTTGCAGAACGAGAACCGTACAATGCAGTCGAAGCAGCATCTTTTAATAAAGTGATGCTCGCAATTCTATTAATATCTAAATCAACAACTTGCTGTAAAGTAGTTGGAAATCCGTCCAAAATAAACAAAGGCTGATTCGGATCGTCTCTAAACTGACTATCAACCTGATTTGCCGTTAAACTCGTCTGCCCTCTCACCTCGATTGTTGGCAGAATATTTGGGTTTGAACCCGCAATATTATTATTCACAACAATAAAAGACGGATCCAATGATTTTAAAGCCTGAACCGCATTTTGCGTAGAAACCTGTCTTAATTCCTCACCTCTAAAAACAGTAACCGCACCCGTAATTAATTCTTTCTTACGAACCGTAACTCCTGTATTTACAACAACTCCAACAAGTTCTTTTGTTTCTTGTCCTAGTGTAATATTTATTACTTTTCTTTTATTTACCTCAACAACCTGCGCTTTATGCCCGATATACGTAAATAAAATTTGCCCGTCTTCTGGTGCACTAATTGTATATTTTCCGTCAAAATCGGTTTGCACGGCTGCGTTTGTACTTCTTACCTTTATATTAACTCCAGGCAATGGTTCTTTGGCTTCATTGGTAACCGTTCCTTTAATTTCGATTATTTTAGACTGAACGACTACTTTTTCAGCCGCTTTTTCTTTTACAATAATCGTATTTCCATTAGAAAAACTAAACTCAAAATCTTTATTAGAAAAACTGGTTGCTAATAAATCATTTACTTTAATTGTTCCCTTTTTTAAATGTACTTTAGGCAATTTTTTAAATAAATCTTCCTGATAAATGAAAGTATAGTTGGTCTGTTTTGTAATGATGTCGAAAACTTCGTCAACAGATACTGTTTTATCAGCTGCAATTACAACTTTCGTGTTTTGTGAAAATAGATTTACGGGAGAAAAACCAAAAATTGTAGTACAAAACAAGAAGATAAAAGTTCTCATAATGTTAATAATTAGCCGCTTTCTAAAATAGAAATAGGCACTGGTTAATTTAAATTTCATAAATTTACATGTTAATTGGTTGGTTGGTTGTTAAAACTGATTAATGGATTAATACACAGAAAGGGATAAAGCGCAGTACGGTGAGAGGTCTAAACTTTAATCCCTTTTCTTTTTATTATTTTATTATAATCTTATTGTCTTTTTTCTCATAGGCATTAATAAAATTAATATTCTTGATCGTGGTTAATATATCTTCTAGTTTCTGATTTTTATTTAAAACCCCATTAAACTTAACATTGCCAAGCGCTGGATCTGCAAACACGATATCAACATCATACCATCTTGACAACACTCTTGCAATATCTTTTAGAGGCATTCCTTTGAAAACAAACAATCCTTTTCGCCAAGAAATTTCATTGTAAACATCAACTTCTGCAACTGCAATATTTCCGTTGTACTCTGTTATTTTAGATTGCTGGTTTGGAGTTAAGACTTGTTTTTTCGCCGTATTGCTAACCGCCACAACTCCTTTTACCAAAGTGGTATAAATTGCAGGTTCGTCTCGGTAAGCTTTAATGTTAAACTCCGTTCCGATAACCTCAACATTCTGCTCTTGGGTTTTTACTTTAAATCTCGAACCTTTATGTTTGGTGCTTGGCGATACTTCAAAATAAGCTTCTCCGTAAACCAATTCTACTTGTCTGGTTTCGCCATCAACAAAAGCAACCGGATATCTTAATTGCGATTCCGAATTCAGCCATACTTTTGTGCTGTCTGCCAATTGAACAAAAAATTGTCCTCCTCTCGGAATCGTTAAAAGATTATTGGCAATTGCTGCCGTTTCTCCGTTAGAATTATAAACTAATTTTTCTCCGTTGCTCGACGCATTTCCTTCACTATATGATTTTCCTTTTTCTAAAGCAATTACAGAACCGTCTTCTAAAGTCAAAGTGGCTTTATCGCTTCCAATCAAAATTTCTTTGTGTGCCACGTGCGGCGTTTCAATCTTAAGCGGATTTGTTTTATTTACAATTAATGAAATCGAAATCAGAAGCAACAACGAAGCTGCCATTGCAGTGAGTTTCAAAGCCGTTTTAGTATAAAATGGTTGAATTCGTAGTACCTGATCCTCTTCAGATTGAATGGCATTTTGAAGACGAGTTCTCATTTTAGATTCTAGTTCATCTTTAGAACCCAAGGCTTCGTCCCAATCATTTTCTGTTTGAAAACTTTCGTAATAATTTAATAATTTATTATTCTCCTCGAGATTGGTATCACCGGAAAGATATCTATTTAGTAACAGTAAGAAATCCTCTTTTTTCATTTTTTATTGTATTATTTCGGGAGTATATGAGATAAGTAACCAAAAAGGAATGTACCCCCTAGTCCAAATGGTATTTTTTTTGATTTTTTTTTGAAAAAGACTTAAAAAAGAAGAAAACTCACACCTCATCAACCCAATCACTGCATTTTATTTTGCTAAAAGATATTTTTTGTGAGCCATAAAATCATCGCCATACTCATACTTTCACCCATAGAAGATCGGATGGTATGGAGTGCTTTCGTGATATGGTTTTCGACTGTTTTTGTAGAAATATTAAGTCGTTCGGCAATTTCTTTGTGGCTTAGCTGTTCCTCGCGGCTTAGTTTATAAACAGCTTGGCATTTTTCGGGAAGCGATTCGATAATTACATTCAATTGTTGCACTAATTCGTCGTGCATCAACTGTGTTTCTGGAGTAGTCGATAAGAAACGTTTTTCTAAATCATCAAAAAGTTCGACATGAACTTTGTCTTTGTTTTTTCTCAAATGATTAAAAACCTGATATCTCGCGCAAGCATACATATAACCTTTTAGCGAAATATGAATTTCGATTTTTTCTCGATTGTGCCAAATGTTCATGAAAATATCCTGAATAATATCTTCGCACAATTCTTTGTCTTTAATCACATTGTAAGCAGACATAAAAAGCGCCTGCCAAAATTTATTATACAATTCTGTCAACGCAGACTCATCGCCGTCACGAAGACGATCAATTAAAATTTGATCCTGATTTAATGTGGAAGTTAGCAATGATGGTTGATTAAAGGAATTGAATAATTCGCAACAAACTTAATAAATTTCGTTAATTATCCTAATTTGTTCTTCACAACAGCGACTTGATTCCGCAATAAATCTTAATTTTAACAGCAGATTAACTTTAAAAAAAGTCTAATTTCACAGCTAAAACAAGCCTCTTTTTTAAACATTAGTAAGATTCAGATTTAAAATAAAATGAATTTTTCAAAATCTCAAACTCAAATTCTGGTTAAGTTAAAATTGTATTTTTATTAAATTTCAAAAAAATGACGTAGCCAATTTCTTTAAATCTGAATTAAAATTTCTTACCCTTCTTTTTTTAACTCAACAATTATTAAATAAAAAAGTCTGCTTTAGAAATTTCTACAGCAGATTTTTTATACTTTTTATAAATTTTTAAAATGTAATTCTGAGTCCTAATTGATTGTTAGAAGCTACAATAGCAGTTTGGATATCATTATTTTCGCTATAAGTTGGAGGCAGCGCACTATTGTATCTCCCGATAGCTTCGCGAATTTTTCTTGGATAACCAATCTTTATCGGAATCGAAGCCGCAACCAAAATTCCGCCCAAAACCGCCAAAGTCATGTTCGAGCGATCTGAAGAAACTTGAGGATATTGCGATGATCCAGTAGAATTGATATCATCTGTATTCATTGCCACCAAAACATTCGTAGTAATCATGGCTAATCCTCCATAGAAAAGACCGTTTCCAAAAGATTTTTTAGTTCTTCCGACATTATATTTGTGCAAAGCTTCAGGATTGTCAGACATTAAGATTCGAACATTTGTCGAGTTTACTTTTTTTCCATTAGAATCATAAACTGTTCCTCCTGTTCCGTATTTCAATTCTTGGGCGTATCCTGCGGTCACGAGGATAAAAAATAAAATGGTTAATTTTTGTTTCATAGATTGTGGTTTGTTTTTGGCTAAAATATTCTGGCATAAATATATAAAATAGAAAATCACTTCAAAATATTCTACCAAAACAAACCTCGATTTCTTATCTTAAGTCAAGGTCATAAGGTTTTCATAGCCATTACATTTGAACATTATAAACTCAAATTTAATTTTTATGAAATCATCAATCTCTCTTAAAATTTTACTTTTTGTTGTCGGACTCATTGGTTTTTCCATCGGAATTGCCCTTTTATTTTTTCCGATTGCTTTTGAAGCTTCCGCTAATATTCATCTCAATAAAAATGATTTTAGTTTATTAAGTGAAATTCGTGCTTCTGGAGGAACTTTGATTGCTTTTGGAACTGTAATTATTCTAGGCGCATTCAAATCTTCAATGACTAAAACTTCCTTGCAAACGGCAATTTTACTCTATTTTGCTTATGGATTTTCTCGTTTGTATTCCATAATTATTGATGGAATGCCAAGTCAAACAATTCTAAACGCTGCAATTTCAGAAATTGCAATCGGAATTATTTGTTCCCTTTTTTATTTCAAAAACAAAGAATAAAATTATTTCTGAACAACTCTTTTTCTAATTCTGCTTAGCGATTCTGGTGTAATGCTCAAATAACTGGCAATATGAACGAGCGGTATTCGGTTTAAAAAATTAGGATTCGATTTCATGAATTTCAGATAACGTTCTTCAGGATTATAATTGTTTAACAAAGCAATATAACGTTCTGCTTTTCTGTAATCTGAAACCATAATTAATGAAGTAATATGCTCCAAAATCGGACTTTTTAACTGCATTTCTAATTCTTTTTCTCGAGTGCCGCTTACCAAAATCGTATCTTCAAGACATTGAACCGTAAATTCAGAAGGTTTTCCGTCAAGATAGCTCGAATAAATTACCAAAGGCATTTCTTCGATAAAAAAACCAGACGTTTTCTCTGCGCCGTCAATCATTTTAAATTGCCTCAAACAGCCTTTCAAAACTAGATAACATTTATCGCTCACCTGCCCTTCTAGCACGACAAAATCTCCTCTTTTAAAAATTTCGATTGTGGTGTTTTCTATAATTAAATCAATATCAGCAGGTTTAAATCTGTTGAATTGTTCTAAAAATTTTCTAAGCAGATTGTTCATAATAATGATTGAAGGTTTTCATTTTAAAAATAACAAAACCCTTTTAAAGTATTGAATTTGAGTTAGTTTTTTCTTTAAATATATTTTCTAAGTATTTTCAATTTATAATTATTGTATTTTTGGACTAGCAGATTATTTTTAATTACAAAACAAAAACAGTCCAGATGCTTCGACCTTGGCCATTAGAAATTCAAATAGATAAAAAATCAGACAAAGCCATTTACTTGCAAATTGCAGATGCCGTAATTGATGCTATAAAAATAGGAAAATTAGTCAGCGGAAATGCACTTCCAGGAAGCAGGCAATTGGCTGAATTACTGAAAGTAAACCGAAATACCGTTGTAGAAGCTCTAGATGTTTTGATTGCAGAAGGCTGGCTCGTTACAATTGATAGAAAAGGAACTTTTGTAACCGATTCTCTTCCGAAAATCAATCATTCGTCAGAAAATAAAAAAGAGCAAAATATTGTAATTGAAGAGCCTAAAAGTTTTTTAGTTTTTGATGACGGACTTCCTGACAGCCGCCTTGCTCCAATGAACGATTTGGCAAGAGCATATCGCGAATTATTCAGCCGAAAATCGCGCTGGCAAATTATGGGTTACAGCAGCGAATTGGGAAATTTAGAATTTAGAAAATCGATCGCTCAAATGCTGAATTTTAAACGTGGCATGAGCATTTCTCACGATCAAATCTGCATTACGCGCGGAAGTCAAATGGCAATGTATCTAGCTTCACATTGCATTTTAAAATCGGGCGATTTTGTTTTGGTCGAAAATCCTGGCTACAAACCTGCTTGGGAAGCTTTTGAAAATGCTGGCGCAACTCTACTTCCTGTAAATGTAGAATCGGACGGATTGGATATCGATCAAGTCGAAAAATATCTGCATCATAAAAATATAAAAGCGATTTATCTTACGCCACATCATCAGTTTCCAACAACGGTTCCTTTGTCTTTAAAAAAGCGTTTGAAACTTATTGAACTTTCCAATCAATATCATTTTACGATTATTGAAGATGATTACGATAATGAATTTCATTTTGGGCAACGACCAATTCTTCCGATTTCGAGTTATTCGGGTCTTAAAAACTATATTTATATTGGCACTTTCAGCAAAATTGTTGCTCCAGCTCTCCGTATTGGATATTTAGCTAGTTCGCACGAGAACATTCAGAAGATAGGAAATCATAGAAAAATCATTGATGTTCAAGGCGATAATATTATGGAAGAAGCGATTTTAAATCTTATTAATGAAGGCAAAATAAAGCGTCATCTTAAAAAAGCCAATCTAGTTTATAGAAGCAAACGAGATTTTTTTGAAAGCTTGTTAAATCAATATCTTCAAGACAAAATCACATTCACAAAACCCGAAGGCGGACTTGCCTTTTGGATTGTTCCAAAAACAGAAATTAATGTTTTAGAAATTTTCGAAAAACTAAAATCTCAAGGAATTCAAATCATGAGTCCAGATCGATTTAGTTTTGATGAAACGATAAAAGGTTTCCGTTTGGGTTATGCTTCCCTTTCAGAAAAACAATTGGAAGAAGGTGTAAAAGCGCTTTCTAAATTGCTCTAAAAAACCTTTCGACTTCGCTCAGGGTGACACAAAGTTTGTCTGGCTGAGCGAAACCAAAACCTCTTTTCTAACACATAGAAACATAGATTTTATATTTATTGAAAAGATAAAAATAGAATGACTCGTCATTACACATAGCTATGTGTATTTATGAAAGTGAAAGGCCTTTTTAACTCTCTAAAAACTATGTCTCTATGTGTTTAAATAAATTAATTGCAATTTTCCATTTCAATAATAGAAAAACCATTCTCCCGAACTTGATTCTCTACTTCAATTGGCGCTTTATCAATGTGGCAGAAACGACATTCTTTAGAAGATAAAGCTTGTCCTTCCTGATCTACGCTTTTCAGATATAATTTTCCGTATTCATAAACTTGTTCTGCATCGTTAACATTTTCATCAACCAAAATATCAAAGTGCATAATTTTTCCGTCTTTGCGGGTTACGTAGGTATCCCAAACTGCTATTTTCATTTTTTTCTAAGGTTCTAAGTTGCTAAGATGCTGAGATTCTAAGTTTTTCTTTTTTAGAATCTCAGAAACTTAAAAACTTCATTTTACTCTGCAAATTTATGTTGAGTTCGGAAGCTGTAAATCATCCAGTTTTTTCATTTTTTGAAAGATACTGGTCCAGTATGAATTTGTGGTTTAGATTTAATTTTGCGATATGAAAAACGATATTATTTTTAATTTAATTAAAGTGCATCAACGCATCGAAAATGCTTGTAAGATTGCGGACAGAAATCCTGCTGATGTTCAGCTTTTATTGGCCACTAAAACTGTTCCAGCAGAGCAAATTAAAATTGCAATAGAAGCTGGCGAGACTTTAATGGGCGAAAACAAAATGCAGGAATTGCGGGATAAAAATGATATTTTGAGAAATCTTCCTGTTGAACGGCATTTTATCGGACATCTTCAAACCAATAAAGTCAAAGATGTTTTGAAATATGTGACTTGCATTCAATCTTTAGACCGAATTAATTTGGCTGATGAATTGCATAAACAACTTCAAAACCAAAATAGAAAATTGGATGTTTTTGTTCAAGTGAATACTTCCTACGAAGAAAGCAAATTTGGATTAGCGCCAGAAGACGTTTTATCATTCATCAAAAAAATAAAAACTTACGACACTTTAAATATTAAAGGTTTAATGAGCATTGGACTTTTAGATGTTGAAAAAGAAAAAATGATTCCGTCTCTACGACTTTTAAGAACCATTCGAGATGAAATTTATTCGGAAGGAATTGAAGGTTTACAAGATTTAAAACTTTCTATGGGAATGTCTCAAGATTTAGAACTTGCCATTGCAGAAGGTTCTAATATGGTGAGAATTGGCACTTCAATCTTCGGAAATCGTTTTTTAGGAAAAGAAATCTGGAACGAAAACATTGCAGAATAAAACTTAATTTTACAGCAAATTAAAAACAGATGAACCTGAATGATCTTACCGTAATTGATACTGAAAAAATTGCTTTAGACGATTTATTTTTTAGTGATGAAAATAAAGCTGCTTTGCTTCAGATTATCAAAGAGCATCAATATATCGAAGAATTAAAGCAATACAATCTTAAAGTTGACAATAAAATTTTACTGCACGGAAGCTCTGGCTGCGGTAAAACGACAACAGCAAAAGCGATTGCCAATACTTTAAATAAAAAGATTATCATTGTCAATCTAAGTACTGTTGTTGATTCTAGAATTGGCGAAACTTCTAAAAACTTAAAAGCAATTTTTGATAAAGCGATTCGCGAAAGAGCTGTTTTATTTTTGGATGAATTTGACCAAATCGGAAAAAGCCGTGACAGTGACGATAAAGATGTTGGCGAAATGAGGCGTTTAGTAAATACCATCATTCAGCTTTTTGATTATTTCCCTTCTGACAGTTTATTGATTTGCGCAACGAATCATTATGAAATAATAGATAGCGCTTTATTGCGAAGATTTCAGCTTCGTTTGAAATATGAAATGCCTTTAGAAAAACAGCTCAATATTTATTACGATAAAGTTTTAAGCACCTTTCCAGAACATTTTCAAAACATAGAAAGAAAATATTCTATTTCTTATGCCGAAGCTTTAGATTATACCAATACTAAGATGAAAAGGCAGATTATTGCTGCTTTGGATTCTAAATAAAAAGAAAAACCCGCTGACACTAACAGCGGGTTTTCATTTGGCGGAGTTTTATATAATAGAATGAATAGTGTACTAAATTTATAGTCCTCTAGTCAACCAGCCTTTTTTGTTGGCAGTTGCAATGGCATAAGGCGTAATCCAGAATAAACTGAAAGTGTAGAAAACACTGTAAGAATATGCCCAGAATGATTCTGCAAGCGTATATCTTTTTGCGTAAAACAACATAGAAAATGTTGAGAATATTAAGATCGCTGCCAATGTTGAACTAATGAATAATATTGGGTGAACTGCAATAAAGTAGAACATAAACAATAAGAACGGATACGTCATTGCAATTTTGAAAAACTGATTTAAAAACAGCATTCTAGGTCCAAATTTTGATTCTTTTCTAAAATCAGTGAAAACAAATTTTGCCATCATCAGATTTTCACGAACGTTACTTCTCGCCCATCTAATGAACATTTTGTATAATCCTTTGTATTCTTCTGGAACATTGGTTAATACAACTGCATTTCTTTGAAATTTCACTTCAAAACCTTGTTTCAAAATCATATTTGTAAGAGCACGATCTTCTCCAATATCTGATGGTTGTCCCATAAAAGTTTGGTTGATCCATTCAGGAAGACAGTTAAAAACTGCATCTCTTCTGTACGCTGCCAAAGCTCCTGGCGTACACAATACAGAACCTAATTGGCTTTCTGCAGAACGTTGGAATTCGAAACTCATTACAAAACTTACATTAAGCATTTTTGGTAAAATTGCTTTTTTGTTGTTCAAAACCTGAACATTTCCTGCAACTGCACCACATTTTTTGTTTACAACAAATGGGCTTACCAAGTTTCTTAAAGTATCTTTTTTCACAATAGAATCACTATCTACAGTTACAAAGATTTCTCCTGTTCCTAATTTAAAACCTCTGTATAAAGCTTGACGTTTTCCTTGATTTTTAGGCTGTTGAAAAATCGTAACACGATCTCCTAATTTTGCTTTTGCTTCTTGCATCCAGTACCAAGTATCATCTTTACTTCCATCGTCAATAGCTAGAAGCTGTAATTTTTCTGCTGGATAATCGCTTTCTGCAAGACTCAATAAAGTATCCCAAACTAGTTTTCCTTCATTGTATGCTGGAACGATAATCGTACAAGTTGGCAATAAATCGTCTGATACTGATGGAATTGCTTTATATGTTAAATACAAATAAGAGCTGTACAAGAAAACTCCTGTTTGATAGAAAAATAAAATTGTTGTGATGATCAAAAATGGTAATCCCCAATACGAAGCAATTCTTTCAAAATGAAATTGTTCGAAATCGTCTTGCAATTGAAATACCACAACGACACTTGCAATTAATAATAAAAATGTTGCAATAAGAACTGTTAATCCGAAAGGACTTGTTGGCCTTTCTACATGTACTTTTTCTGATTTTTCATTGGTTCTAAAAAAAGAACCGTTTAATGTTTTTTTGCTGATTGCTGAACTGCTGTTCGCATAAAATTGGTCTGAGATAATTGTTTCGCTTTCCATGCTTATACTCCTTTTTTAATTTCTTTAATTTGGCTTTTAGCAAAATCTTCTTCCTTTCAAAAAACGGACACATCTGAGATTTTGACACTAACACAATTTACAAGCGGCATGCCAATACGGTTTTAAACTGGTATAGAGCCATTTAGAAAAACAGAGATAAAAAAGAGTGTGTAATTATTTCACACTTTTAGGAAACAGTATACACTAAAATGGTGAAAATTTGAATGGGAAAAGCGAGATTTTAGAAGGGTTTACACAATTTTCTTCTTCTATTTGATAAAGAAATTGGAATCTCGAAGAGCAATCTTTTTAAAACAAAAAGCTGCAAGAATTAATAAAACGCAATTATTAAATTAAAATTGTATTCGATAAAAAATCAATTCTATTTTATTCTTTTTTTCCTCTTTTAAAAAACATTCTTCATAAAAAAACTAGAAGTCTTACTTAAAAAAGTTAAATTTATCGAAACAAAACTTAAACTCTAAATTAAGGAGACTAAAAAATGACTAAAGAGCATTATTATCTTTTATTGGCTGATGACGACGAAGATGACTGCCTTTTCTTTAAAGAAGCTCTCGACGAAATCGCAATCAGCACCACATTATCAATGGTACACGACGGCGTACAATTGATGGATTATTTAAAAACAAATATTTCAAACCTTCCAGATGTTCTTTTTTTGGATTTAAACATGCCTAGAAAAAATGGTCTGGAATGCCTAGCAGAAATAAAAGATAGCGAAAACTTAAAAAACCTGGCCATTATAATTTTCTCTACTTCGTTAGACAGCGAAATAGTAGATAAATTATACCAAAAAGGCGCTTCTTTTTATATTAGAAAACCTGGTGAATTTTCTAAACTCAAAAATGTAATAGAAAAAGCACTCAACATTGCATCCGAAAATAATTTCAAACAGCCCGAAAGAGCCCATTTCATACTGCAACCTTAATCTACTTTGGCAATGAACCGCAAACAAGAGGAACATTATTTTTTTTCCCAAGAAGGAGAAATGGGGAATTTAATTCGTTCTGCAGATTGGAGCAAAACACCTCTTGGTGATCCTAAAAATTGGCCTCAGAGTTTAAAAACAATGACAGCAATGATGCTGGGCAATCCGTTTGGAATGTACATTGCTTGGGGAGAAAATTATACACAATTGTATAATGATGCTTTTCGTCCTATTCTTGGCGCTTCTAAACATCCAAAAGCTTTAGGTATAAGTTCTCGAGAGACATTTAGTGAAATCTGGGATACTATTGGCCCTATGTTTTCTGATGTCATGAAAGGAAATGCCGTAAGTTTTCCTGATTTTAAAGTTCAACTCGACCGAAATGGTTATACCGAAGATTGCTTTTTTGATTTTTCCTATAGTCCAATAAAAACAGAAAACGGATCTATTGGTGGAATTCTGGTTACCGTTATTGAAACTACCGAAAAGAAAATTGTTTCAGACGCTTTACAGGAAAGTAACGCACGATTTGTCAATAACATTATGCAGGCGCCTGTGGCAATGTGTATTTTTAGAGGCGAAAATCATGTTGTTGAAATCGCCAACGAACAAATGCTTCAACTTTGGGAAACAAAAGCCGAAAATATAATTAACAAACCTATTTTTGAAGTTCTGCCAGGATTTAAAAAACAAGGTTTTGATGAAATTCTTAATAGCGTTTTTAGAGACGGAAAAAAAATTACTACAGATGAACATTTTGTCCAATTAAATCGAAATGGACAAACTGAAAATACTTATATCAATTTTGTTTACGAAGCTTTACGCGAAAAAGACGGCACTATTTCTGGCGTTGCAGCAATCGCGACAGAAGTTACCGCTCAAGTTTTGGCTCGTTCAAAAGTCGAAGAAAGTGAACAAAAAATAAGACAACTGGTTGAAAATGCTCCTTTTCCGATTGCGGTTTATGTGGGGAAAGAAATGCGTATTGAACTGGCAAATGAATCTATAATTAAAGTTTGGGGAAAAGGTCCCAATGTAATTGGAAAAACATACACAGAAATTCTTCCCGAATTAAAAAACGAACCTATTTTCAAACAAGTCGAAACCGTTTATGAAACAGGACAATCTTTCCATTCAAAAAATACCAGAATCGATATTATTGTAGACAATGTTTTAAAAACATCTTATTTCAATTACAGTTTTACGCCTTTGTTTGATTTAAATGGCAAAATTTACGGCGTAATGAATACAGCTGTAGATATTACCGATTTATATTTAGCCAAACAAAAAATTGAAGAAAGCGATAAACGTTTCCGTAATACCGTAAGGCAAGCCCCTGTTGGTATTACAATTTTGCGCGGTCCAGAATATGTGGCAGAAATGGCCAATGAAGCTTATCTTAAACTTGTTGACCGAACAGAAGAAAATTTTGTTGGAAGACCATTGTATGATTCTCTTCCGGAAGTAAAAGAAACCGTTAGCGCTTTATTAGATAGTGTTTTAAATACTGGAATTCCCTTTCACGGAATTGAAGTTCCTGTTCCTTTAAATCGATATGGAAAAATCGAAACTTCTTATTTCGACTTTCTTTATCATCCTCTAAAAGAAGAAGATGGAACAATCTCAGGAATTTTGGTTACAGTTACCGAAGTAAGCGAAAAAGTGGAAGCCAGAAAAAAAGTCGAACTCAACGAAGATCGTCTTAAAATTGTGGTCGAGGCCAGCGAATTAGGAACTTGGGAATTGAATGTTAAAAATAAAGATTTTACCTATTCTGATAGATATTTGGAAATCATTCGCGGTTACACCAATGATAAATCATTAACTCATCAGGAATTATTAACACATCTTCATCCCGATGATGCAAATGCTAGAGATAAAGGTTTTAAAGAAGCTCTAAAATCAGGCTTACTAAATTATGAAGTTCGTGTAATTTGGAAAGACCAATCGATTCATTGGGTTGAAGCAAAAGGAAAAGTTTTCTATGATGAAAATAATCAACCTGAAAAACTAATTGGAACGATTCGCGACATTACCGAAGAAAAAGAATATCAGCAAAAAATAGAAGAAAGCGAAAAGAAACTGCGAAATCTTATCATGCAGTCGCCTGTTCCAAAAGCCATTTTGCGCGGAAATGATTTTGTGATCGAAATGGCCAATTTTGTGCTCTTAAGTAATATTTGGAAAAAAGAAGAAAGTGAAGTTCAAGGAAAAAAAATATTAGAAATATTCCCAGAACTCAAAAGTCAGAAATATGGACATTTGCTAAAACAAGTTTACGAATCTGGAAATGTCTATGCTGAATCTGAGTCTTTGCTTTACATTAAAAATGAAAAGTTAGGCAATCAATTTTATGTAGATTTTGAATTTGCACCGCTCCGCGAAAGCGATAATTCGATTTCTGGAATCAGAATGACGCTTATTGATGTTACAGAAAAAGTCGAAGCGAGAAAAAAAATCGAAGAAAGCGAGAAAAGATTCCGTTCACTTACAGAAAGTATTCCGCAATTAATTTGGGAAACTGATGCAGAAGGAAATTCACTTTTCACCTCAGGAAAATGGCTCGAATATACTGGCGTTGAACCAGGAATTGAAGGTTCATGGCAAAAAATGATTCATCCAGATGATTTTGAAGAAAATGTAAAAGTCTGGCAACACGCACTTAAAACAGGAGAAATGTATCGTTGTGATGTGAGAATGCATAGGAAAGACGGTTCTTATAGATGGCACACGGTTATTGGCGAACCTGTTTTTGGACTTGACAATAAAATTATAAAATGGGTTGGCGCCTTTACCGATATTCATACAGAAAAAGCCTTTACGCACGAACTAGAACAACAAGTTACAGCCAGAACTAGAGAATTAATTCAGATTAATGAATCGCTTCGAAAAAGTGAAGAACGTTATCATTTAATGGTCGAAGAAGTTCAAGAATATTCCATTCTTTACTTAAATTCAAAAGGTATTGTAGAGAATTGGAATGTTGGAGCTGAAAAAATCAAAGGTTACAAAGCAGAAGAAATCATCGGAAAATATTTTGCTATTTTTTATACCGAAGAAGATCAAAAAGCAAAATTGCCTGAAAAACTTTTGGAGCTTGCAAGAGAAAAAGGAAAAGTTATTCATGAAGGTTGGCGTTCGCGTAAAAACGGAAGTTTGTTTTGGGCAAGCGTTGTTATTACGGCCGTTCATAATAAAAAAGGTGATATTATTGGTTTTTCTAAAGTAACGCACGATTTAACTGAAAGAAAAAAAGCCGATGATAAATTAAAAATGAATGCACTCGAACTAGAGCAGAAAAATAATGAACTCGAAGAAATGAACAAGGAACTTCAGTCATTTGCTTATATTTCGAGTCATGATTTGCAGGAACCACTTCGAAAAATACAAACTTTTGCTTCGCAGATTATCGAAAAAGAATCGGAAAGTTTATCAGAAAACGGAAAAGATAAATTTAAACGAATGCAGAATGCTGCACAGCGAATGCAGACTTTAATAAATGATTTATTGGCGTATTCGAGAACGAATAGTCAAGAACGAATTTTTATAAAAACAGATCTTAGCCAAATTATTAAAGAAGTAAAAGAAGATTTAACCGAAGAATTAGAACAAAAAAGTGCTGTAATTGAAATCGGACAGACTTCTGAAGTTGATATTATTCCGTTTCAGTTCAAGCAATTGCTATACAATTTGATCAGTAATTCATTAAAATTTTCAAATCCTGAAATTCCTATTGTAATTAAAATTGCTAGCGAAATTGCTTTAGGCGAAAATTTAGCAGAAGAAAAACTGATTCCAGCTAAAAAATATTGCCACATCAAAGTTTCAGACAACGGAATTGGTTTTGAGGCACAATACAACAAAAAAATATTTGAAGTCTTTCAGCGTCTCCACGGCAGAGATCGCTACAACGGCACCGGAATCGGATTGGCAATTGTAAAGAAAATTGTAGAAAATCATAACGGAATCATTACAGCTTCTGGCATTCACAACGAAGGAGCTTCTTTTGATATTTATATTCCTGTAAATTAAAAATTTTCAAATTTGAAATAATAAAAAAACGGAAACTTCTTAATTGGAGTTTCCGTTTTCCATTTCAAAACGAATTTGAAATTATCTCAAAACATTTTTTTTATCTAGTATAAACAGTAATTACACCAGTTGTTTTGTCTTTAATTTTTAGTTCTTTATTAGTAAGGTTCATGATGTCACTTGTTGAACTAATATTTCCAACAGTGATAGTCAAATCGTTATGAGATCTTACGTAAGTACCTGTAGTTTCTGTCAAAGAACAGTCAGAACCACTGTAGTCACCAATAACTGCTGCATTACTTAATCTTAAATCTAAATAGTCTCTGTTACATCCTGCGGCATTTTCTGGTGCATCAATTAATACTTCCTGCCCATTAACAATTGTTCCAGTTTGGCTTAAGTTATACTTCCCTTGGATTGGAACTATTGTTTCTCCTTCATTATCGTCGTTACTACAAGAGGTTACGAACATTCCCGCGCTTAAGGCTAATACGAATAATATGCTTTTATTTTTCATGTTGATTTGTTTTTTATTAATTTAATTTAATAATGCTAAATTAAAAGTATATACTTACAAATAATTCCATGATTTTAGGATAATCTTACATAAATCGCATTTTAAGCCCGTTTTGGTTTTTAATAACTATTTACATTTTGGTAGATCTGATAAGTAAGTATCAATCATATATTTTGTAATTGGCTTTAAGAATCTTTGTGTATTTTCTGGATAAGGAGCAAATTGATTATAACACTGTATCGAATCTCCAATTTTAATATAGAACACTTTTGCTGCACCTTTATCATCAAAAAATTTGGTTGTATCGCATACTGTGATCTTTTTCAAATTGAAATATCTAGCATCATAATAGGTATCACAATAGCCTTCATCAGATTTATTTATTTTTTCATAATGATCATTCGTCCATTGCATGCAATCTTTTTTTGAAATGTTTGAATAAATGATAAAACTTAATGCTGCAAGAAAAGCCGCAATTACTAAATATCTTTTAAATCCAGATTTTACCACATTATTTCCTCCTCCCTTAGCAGGAGGTGAAACATCTACTATACCTGTCGGAATTGTTTCCCAACTCTGATTTTCATCTTGTTCTATTTCTTCAGCTTCATCTTGATCTACTTCCTCATTTTTATCTTTCTCAGATTCTTCATTTTTTAAATCAGGAAAGTTTTCATTTACTGCCTCGTCAATTAAAGCATCAGAAAAAAAATCACTCTTATGATGTTCAGTATCTCTTAACTCATCTATTAATTTTACTTCTTCTGGATCAAGTTGTTTTTGAAACTCTTTAAAAGGTCTAGGCTGAAGATCTACTAATATTGCTGCTAATTGAACAGTATCTTCCGCAGGACTTTCAGTTACATTCAAAAGAAATCTTCGAACTGCTGTTAATTTATTTAACTCAATTTCTCCATAAAGATTTCTATTATCCCTATCAAATGGAAAATCAAAAAATGATTTAAAAGTAATTAAGTCATCTTTACTATTATTTGTTTCAAATCTTTTCATACACAAATTTCTAAGATTTGCGGATGTTGGAGAATTCAAATTATTAGAATATTCCCCATTCTTCTCCTCTTCATATTTAGCTTTAATCGCTTTTTTATAATCTTCAAAAGTATAGTTTGGCATAGGCTTTTGACTTTTTAAAACTTTTTATAAAGTACTTTATTCAACTTTTTGTGACTTTCTGAAACTTCTTCTGACTTTCAAAAAAAACATTCGACTTTCCTGACTTTCTGGTCAATACAGGCTCAAAACGGTTGTTACTTTGCCTCAACAAAATTAGTTATCGCTTTGATCTGCAGGTCAAAAGCAAATGTACAAAACTAGTTCATGTACCAAGTGCGGAAAACCGTAAGACGGATTTTATTCCGGGAAGTATAGATGAAAATCTTACTGTTCTACGCACTTCACTTCCCAAACAAAATTTGGTATTGCCATTCATTAACCAACCTGGAAAGAATCCAGTCAGCAATACCCCTCTGTTTAACTTTTAAATTTTAAAAAAATGAAAACATTATATTTATGGGGAGCGTGCGCGCTGTTATCAATTAGTTTATTCTCTTGCTCAGCTGACGAATTAGAATCTGCGGAACAAAAATCTGAAGTAAAAAAAGAAGTTCCTACAGAAGGACAAGCAAGCGAGCCTGATCCTGGTCCTGGGGATGATCAAACTAATATTACTCCACCAAAAAAGTAACAAATAAAATTTGTTGCTTTCAATAAATTACTAAATTCGGGGAAAGTACGATTTATGCTACGATCCCCGTTTTTTTATATTCTTATCTTTCTTCTTTTCATTTCCTGTGAGGAGAAAACAAACGTATTAATCAAAGGTGATGAAACAAAAAAAGAAGCAAAACTTCTACAAGAAAAAGCGACAGATCAATTCTTGAAGAGCAACTACAACAATGCTTTTTACCTTTTTAATAAATCAAAAATTGCTTTTGAATTTTCTAAAGACAGCACAAATATTGTCTACAATTTAATTCGGATGGCAAACATCCAACA
Organism: Flavobacterium sp. HJSW_4; assembly: GCF_042436695.1. NCBI lineage: Bacteria > Pseudomonadati > Bacteroidota > Flavobacteriia > Flavobacteriales > Flavobacteriaceae > Flavobacterium > Flavobacterium sp. HJSW_4. The sequence goes on along the minus strand of NZ_JBHNPP010000028.1, from coordinate 8,301 downwards.
AATAAATGGTGATTATTATGGGAGTAAAGAAACCTTAACAGAAGCTCTCCCTTATTCAAAAATTAACAATAGCTATAAGTCTGCAATAGACAATTCCTTTGGAATTGCCGATAAAGAACTTTCCATTTATGATGATGCCATTTTTTACTACAATCAGGCTATAAAAGTTACACCAAATAAGATCGATAAACAATCTCCTCTCAATAATATTGCTGTTGTCTATATTAAACAGAAAAAATATGATAAAGCTATTATAATTCTAGAAGGAATTTTAGAAACAGAAGCATTCGATAATTTTATAAAAAGTAAAGCAAGAGTAATTGACAATCTTGGATTTGCTTATTATAAAAAAGGCTCAAATGAAAAAGGGCTTCAACTAATGAATGAGAGCCTGGAATTAAGAAAAAAAAATGAAGATGTGTATGGAAGTATAGAAAGCTATCTTCATCTCGCAGAATTTTATTCTCAAACTGATATTCAAAAATCAAATGAAAAAGCAAAAAAAGCTTACGAAATTGCTACCCAGCTTAATAGTATTGATGAACGTTTGAGAGCATTATCGTTTCTTATTTCTAATGGATCTGATGTCAAATATGGAAAAAGGTATGTTTCTTTAAATGACAGCATTATAAAAGTTAGAAACAATTTTAAAAATAAATTTGCCAAAATAAAATATGATTCTAAAAAAGAAAAAGACGAAAACCAGAAACTTCGCTTAGAGAAAGCTGAAAATTTACTTGCACTTCAAAAAGCACAATATCAAAAAATCTTTTTTCTAATTGGTTTTGTATCTCTTTTTCTATTATTGCTTTATTTGAGAAAGTTCTATCAAAACCGAAATCGAATTGAAAAACTAAAAACAGCTTATGACACTGAAACCAGAATTGCCAAAGACATTCATGATGAGTTGGCAAATGACGTTTTCAATACCATTACTTTTACACAAACTCAGTCATTAGAAAATGAAAGCACGAAAGAAAATTTAATTCAAAAATTAGATAATATTTATTCGCGAGTTCGAGGAATTTCTCGAGAAAATAATGATATCGATACTGGCGTAAATTATCCGAGTAATTTAAAAGAAATGCTTTCAACTTATAATAGCAGTCAAACAAACATTATCATTAATGGCGTTGATAAAGTAAATTGGGATTCAGTTGAGGATTTGAAAAAAATTGCCATTCAAAGAGTTTTACATGAATTAATGGTTAATATGAAAAAACATAGTGACGCTTCTGTAGTATCAATAAAATTTAATTCAAACTCAAATTTTCTATTTATTGATTACAGCGATATTGGTAAAGGCTGTGAAAAATCAAAAATTATAAAAAATGGTTTGCAAAATATGGAAAACCGTATTTTGTCCTTAAAAGGAACTATTACTTTTGATACTGAACCTGATAAAGGTTTTAAAGTAAAAATAACAATGCCTAAATAAAAGCCTATGTTTAAAAAAGTAATTATTGCCGAGGATTTCGAAGAATTCAATTTAGCCGTAAAACAAACTTTAAATGATTTTGACATTGTCAATTTTCAACACGCAAAATATTGTGATGATGCCTTTCTAAAAATAAGAAAAGCCATTCAGGATAATGAACCTTATGATCTATTGATTAGTGATCTTTCCTTTAAAAAAGACCATCGTGAAGTAAAAATTGGCAGTGGAGATGAGCTAATTCAGAAAGTTCGTGAACTTCAGCCTGATATTAAAATTATTGCTTATTCTATTGAAGATAAAAATGTTCGCATAAAATCACTTTTTGACAATTCTGAAATTAATGCTTTTGTTTTAAAAGGCAGAAACAGTATAGAAGACCTCAAAAAAGCCATTACATTAATTTCGACTTCTGATAAAAATTTTATTTCTCCAGAAGTAGCTTCTGCACTTCAGGAAAAAGGCAATTATGAAATAGATGATGTTGACATTAAAATTCTAAAATATTTGTCTGCTGGTACATCTCAAGATGAAATTATTGAAATTTTTAAAAACAGCGATACAAAACCAAATAGTAAAAGTGCCATGGAAAAAAGATTAGCAAAACTAAAAGATTTTTTCAAGGCTAATAATACGATTCATCTCGTTTCTATAACAAAAGATATGGGGATTATTTAAATTCTTATTACTTCATTTTTAAAGCTCCTTCGGGAGCTTTTTTTATTTCTAAAATCTAAATCTTAGCGATTATGGATTTCCGTAAAATATTGATTTTGATTGGTTTTACTTTTGGATTATTAATCAATTAAAATTAAAAACATGAAAAAATTAGCTGTTTTATTTAGCTTATTCTTCTTAGTATTAGGAGGAAGTATCGAAGCTCAAAGTGGTCATTACAAAGGTGGAAAAGGTAGTTCTCATAAAGGTGGGAAATACAAAAACTCAAGCACTAATAATCACTACAAAAAAAGAAAATAATTGTTTTCAACTTCGATTGACGTGAGAATTAAGGATATGTCTATAGAAGTTTCAACAATAAGAAAATCTTTAATTAACTAATCCTAAAAAATTATGGGCTTTCGATTTCAAAAAAGAATAAAACTTGGAGGCGGACTCGGATTAAACGTAAGCAAATCTGGAATTTCTCCAAGTTTAAGAACCAAAATAGGAACTTTTAGTAAAAATGGATATTCTACTAAAACAGGTATTCCAGGAGTGCGATACCAAAACAGCGGATGCCTTGTTCTATTTGCCTTCACAGGACTTCTCGCATTTTTAATTTATCATTTAAAATAATCTAATCATGAAACATAAAAAAATCATAGCAATTTCTATTTCATTATTAACATTCACAGGCATTATAATTTCTTGTTCAGATTCAGGAGATTCAACTGAAATAACTTCTAGTTCTAATTCAGGATCAAGCTCAAATTGTCCTACCAAAACTTGCGCCGATTTTAAAAGTCAAGCTGATGCTCAAAAAACTTTTGACAGCAACAAAAGCTGTTACAAAAATCTAGATGCAGATGGAGATGGAAAAGCGTGTGAATCTTTAAAATAAATAACCCTTTAAACATGATAACACTAGAACTAAAAAGTCACTTTTTGAGATTATATCAAATGGCATTATCTGATGATCAATTTAATGTATTAGAGCTTCAAATGCTATATCATTTTGCAGATGAAAGAGGGATTCCAAAAGAAGAACTTGATAAACTTTTTCTAAACCCTGTCAATACCGAATTTATAGCCCCAGAAGCCTTAAATACAAAAATTGAATATCTGTATGATCTTACCAGAATTATTTGGGCAGATGGAAAAATTACTGATGACGAATTAAATATGCTACGAAAGTATTGTAGAAAATTTGATTTTATCGAAGAAAATATCAATGATTTATCTGACTATCTTATTGATTGTGTAAAGAAAAACATTGGAAAAGAAGAAATTATTAGTCAACTAAACGCTTAAGTTATGAAACCACTAACACAATTATTTAGTTTAAAAAAATCTGAAGATTCTTCTTTTAAAATTTTAGAAGAAAATGAAGAAGATAGAGAACAAATTAGAATAACGTATTATCAAAGCGGTTTTGCCGCATCGGTTAAAGCTACTGGAAAACCGATTGTTTTAAAAGCATGTCTCCAAAATTTATATATGAGTTTTGAAGATCAATGCCGAAAACAAAAAATGGAACAAGATAGGCTAAAACAACCGTATCGCGAAGAACAGGAAAAAAATAGAACCGAGCTCAAAAAATCTGAAGCCGCAATTGGCATTTTTGAGAAAAAAGAGCAGGATATCAATGAAAATATCGATCAGATTAAAAACGAAATTATCGAGGTAAAACGGAATCCTGATAAATACGGAATTGAAGAAGGAAAAGGCCTTAAAGCTCAATTTTACATTGGTTTGATTCTTTTGCTTCCAATTACATTATATGTTTTGGTTTTCTACATTTCGGCTTCTTATTCTGCTTTTTTCAAGGAATTTTCAAATGACAGTTTAACAGCAGCAATTTTCGATGCCGACGCATTTACAAATGCTTTTAAAGCAAGTTGGCTTGAAGGAGTTTTGGTTGTAACGATTCCGTTTGTTTTTATGGGATTAGGTTATGTAATTCACATGGTTCAAAAAGGAAAAGGAATAAAAAACATTTTCAGACTCGCAGCTCTTTTTGCTATAACTTTCTTATTTGATTCTCTTTTGGCTTATATCATTGAGAAAAAAATATACGAGTTTAATAAAACAACAGAATCATCTCCGTACAATCTAAACATTGCTTTGGGGGAGCCAGAATTCTGGATGATTATTTTTGCAGGCTTTGTTGTTTATATTATATGGGGGCTTGTATTTGATTTTGTAATGAAAGAATTTGAAAACATTGATAAAATCAGAGCTTTTATAAGAGGCAAGAAAGAAAATTTATTAAACCTAGAAAAACTTAAAGCTGATTACATAAACAAGATTAATGGTTTTAAAGAGCAGATTGTCACTGTAAATGGCAAAATATCTGAACTTCAGCTGAAAATCGATGGCTTTGTTTTTCCTGTAAAAGAATATCTGCATTATCATCATCAATACAAAGAAGGATGGTTTCAGGCAATCAATACAGAAATTGCCTTACCTCATAAAGAGAAAGTGGAACTATTGGAAAACTGCGAAAATTTATCTGAAGAACATCTCGGAAGATTAAATTTAATTGATCCTGATTTTCAACATCTAGTGTATTTTAAAAACTAACATTATGAAAAATACTTTACTCAAAATTTCACTTTCTTTATTACTAATTTTATTTTTTTCTTGTAAAGAGGAAACTAAGAATGAAGAAAAAGAAACGGCTGTTAAAAATTCGGTTTCAGAAAATTATAACATCAGCATTCTTGTTGATTTATCAGATAGAATAAGCCTCCAAAAAAATCCAAATCCTACTATGGAAATATACCAAAGAGATTTAGGATATATAAAATCGGTTTCTGAAGCTTTTACAGAGCATTTAAAATCAAAAAGACTGAGGCAAATTGATGACAGAATGCAATTATTCTTTAATCCCGAACCTGAAAATCCTGAAATTAATTCTATTTCAAAGCAATTGAAAATTTCTGTAGATAAAAACAACGCTTCAAAAAAATTCCTTAATTCTATTAATAATACTTATTCTTCAAATACAGCAACAATTTATGAGTCTGCAATCAGAGATGATAAATACATTGGTTCAGATATTTGGAATTTCTTTGACAGTAAAGTACAAGATCAATGTATTGAAAAGGGTTTTAGAAACATCTTAATTATTTTAACTGATGGATATATGTTTTATGATGGAACACAAATTAAAGATGGAAATTTATCCAGTTACTTAACGCCACAGTTAATTAAACAAAATGGCCTAAATAAGAATGATTGGCAGAAAAAATTTGACAAAGAAAATTTTGGTTTCATTAAAATTGACGCCAATTTATCTAATCTTGAAGTCTTAGTTTTAGGAATAAATCCAAGCAAGAACAATCCATTTGAAGAAAAAATTATAAAAGCTTATTGGACTAAATGGCTTTCTGAAATGAAAGTAAAACATTTCGAAATTAAAAATGCTGACCTCCCTTCTAACATGGATAAAATCATTAAAGACTTTATTTAAAAAATATTACATATTAAAGAGGAACTTCATTGTCCTCTTTTTTCCATTAAAGTCCAATTCTAAGAAAACTTCTTTTTAAAATTCTCCAACATTATGAATTTTCAATAAAACCGAAGTTAAAATTACCATTACTCGTATTAATGGCATTTATCAATCTTAAAAAGAACGATTAGAAACCGTAGCTCCTTACTAAACAGAACTAAATCCAGTATAAGTACTTATTCAAAAGAATTTAATTCTAATTAGATTTATCGCAATTAAACTCTAAAAGTTTTTAACTCTAAACCGAAACGCCTATGCAAAAAAATTACTCTCTTCTATTTTTATTACTTTTTATATTTTCTTGCAAAAAAACCGATGCTCCACCGCCACTATCACAAGTAAATTCGTTTTACAAAAGTGTCGTCACACCAGACGATCGTAAAACTATTACGGCAGAAGAAGCTAAAACATATCATGTAAATTCAACATATAAGTACGAATACAGAACAGGACATCCCGGACATTATAAGTACAACTATCATGTTAAAGGAGTAAATATAAAAGGCGATTCTGTTTTTGGAAACATAAATACAGAAGGAAAATATGGTGCTGGAATTTTAATAACAGATAGTATTCCAGAACTAGAAATCAATACAGAATGGGTTTCTTATGGAAAACTAAAAGCTACCGATAAAATAGGAAACGAATACAGTCTAATTGTCAAATAAAAATAAACTAATGAAATATACTTTACTCGTAGTATTCGTTTTCTGTACATCTTTTAGTTCACCAGAAAATAACATTTTTATTTGCGGACCAAGAGGAGCAAAGAAATATCATTATAATGAAAATTGTCGAGGCTTAAGCTCATGCAGTCATGGAATCACAAAAACAACTCTCAAAGAAGCTCAAAGTTATGGTTTAACTTTATGCGGATGGGAAGACTAAAATCCTTCCATTTTAATTTTTAAACATTTGATAATAATCACTTTACAATAAATTCACATTAGTTTTCTTAATTTGATATAAAACTAATAGTTATGAAATTCTTTAATCTAAATTTTCTAGTATCTTTCAAAGAATGGCTTTTCTTAAGAGCAATGCAATCGTCCTTTTTACATTAATAAATAGCTTAATTACAAAGGAAAATACGATTGAATGAATAAAGTCGAAAGCTCATTTCTGAATAAAAACCAATTTGGTGAAGATTTCTTGTGGGGTGTTTCAACCGCCGCTTTCCAAATTGAAGGCGCACATGATTCTGATGGAAAAGGTTCTTCTATATGGGATGTTTTTACTTCTCAAAAAGGAAAAATAAAAAACGGCCATCATGCCATAACTGCCTGCGATTTCTACAACTACTATCAGGACGATATTAACTTAATTAAAGAGCTAAATATTCCTAATTTTAGATTTTCCATCAGCTGGCCACGAATTATGCCAACTGGAGTTCATCCTATCAACCAAGCAGGAATTGATTATTACAATAAAATCATAGACTCGCTACTTGCTTCTGGAATAGAACCTTGGATAACAATTTATCACTGGGATTTACCGCACGATCTCGAAGTAAAAGGAGGTTGGACAAACAGAGAATCTGTTTCTTGGTTCAAAGATTATGTTGAAGTCTGCATAAAGTACTTTGGTGATCGTGTCAAGAACTGGATGGTAATCAACGAGCCTTCTGTTTTTACTGGAGCAGGTTATTTTTTAGGAATTCACGCACCAGGCAAAAAAGGAATCACCAATTATCTAAAAGCGATGCATCATGTTACGCTCGCAACTGCTGCTGGAGCCAAAATAATTAGAGAACAGATTCCTAATGCCAATATCGGAACAACATTTTCATGTACGCATATTGAACCTGCAACAGAAAACGCAAAAGATATCGAAGCTGCAAAACGTGTTGATACTCTTTTAAATAGAACTTTTATAGAACCAATTTTAGGATTGGGTTATCCACAAAAAGATCTTCCTGTTCTTAAAAAACTTAACAATTACATTTTAGAAGACGATTTAAATAATCTTGATTTCGATTTCGATTTTATTGGCTTGCAATGCTATACAAGAGAAGTTGTAAAATCCTCCATACTTACTCCTTACATTGGCGCTGAATTGATGAGCGCTGAAAAAAGGAATGTAATTTCAACTGATATGGGATGGGAAGTTTACCCGCCAGCATTGTATCATGTTCTTAAAAAATTTAATCAATACGATGGAATTCGAAAGATAATTATTACTGAAAATGGCGCTGCTTTCCCTGATACTATAAAAAACGGAAAAGTTCATGACATAAAACGCACACATTACATTCAGGATCATTTAGAACAGATTTTAAAAGCCAAAAAAGACGGTTTAAATGTCCATGGCTATTTTGTCTGGACATTAACAGATAATTTTGAATGGGCAGAAGGCTACAATGCTCGCTTCGGCTTAATACATGTCGATTTTGAAACACAAAAAAGAACCATCAAAAATTCTGGATTGTGGTTTAAAGATTTTTTATCATAAGATAAAAATGCTATTACAAAATAAGAACTTTTAAAAACATCATTCACAAGTACAAGCAAATATTTCTTATTCTTATCAAAGGCTGTCTATAGACAGCCTTTTTCATTACTTGAGATATAATTTTTCTTTATTTCTTTTCATTGCAAAAGAGTTTTTAGATATCTTATCCATTGATTTCCCAAAACATCCTTAAAACAGAAAACCCCATCCGTATTGGATGGGGTTTTCAAAAGAAAGG
>NZ_JBHNPP010000027.1:0-67232 GCF_042436695.1 Flavobacterium sp. HJSW_4 | reverse complement strand
TTTTTAAAATTGCTGAACGAGAATTAAAAAAGGATTTGAGAAAAGCGAGTTAAAAGTAGGATTTCCACATGCCTCCAGCAAGGCTGTCTCTCTCAAATGAAAGCTTTATTTTACTATATGTATATGGTTTAAAACAAAAAAAAATCCCAAGAAGCAATTCTTGGGATTTTCTATTTTAAATAGTTTAAAAACTATCGGATATCATTGTTTTGAATCAAATCGATATATAAGTTGATCTTATCTTTCAATTCTTTTCTTGGCGTGATAAAGTCTAAGAAACCGTGTTCTAATAAGAACTCAGCAGTTTGGAAACCTTCTGGTAAATCTTTCCCTGTAGTGTCACGTACAACACGCGGACCAGCAAAACCAATCAAAGCGCCTGGCTCAGAGATATTGATATCTCCTAACATAGCGTAAGATGCAGTTGTCCCTCCAGTTGTCGGATCTGTACAAAGAGAGATGTAAGGTAATTTAGCTTCAGCTAATTGAGCTAATTTTACAGAAGTTTTTGCTAATTGCATTAAAGAATAAGCGGCTTCCATCATACGAGCTCCACCAGATTTAGAAATCATTACAAACGGAAGTTTGTTTTTAATAGCGTGATCAATACCTCTAGCAATTTTCTCACCTACAACAGCTCCCATAGATCCACCGATGAATGCAAAATCCATACAGCAGATTACAAGTTCTCTTCCTTTAGATTTTCCTACTCCCGTACGTACAGCGTCTTTTAAGTGAGTTTTTTCCATTACATCTTTCAAACGCTCTGCATATTTTTTTGTATCCACAAAATGCAAAGGATCTTTAGATGTCATGTTTTTATCTAACTCAACAAATTCGTTGTTGTCGAATAAAATTTCAAAATAGGTTGCGCTTCCAATTCGAACGTGAAAATCATCTTCAGGGCTTACGAATAAATTTCTCGCTAATTCGTCAGCATCAATAATTTTTCCAGTAGGAGATTTGTACCACAATCCTTTCGGAACGTCCATCTTGTCTTCTGTAGCGGTCGTAATCCCTTTTTCTTGTCTTTTAAACCAAGCCATTTTTTAAAATTTAAGATTTAAGATTTTAGACTTTAGATTTTAGATTCCAGAAAGAAATCTAAAATCTAAAATCAGATATCTAAAATTATAGTGTATTCACGTTATTTAAGTCTGCAAAAGCTTGCTCCAATCTTGCGTTGAATGTTACTTCACTTTCACGTACCCATCTTCTTGGGTCATAGTATTTTTTGTTTGGAGCATCTGCACCTTCTGGGTTTCCGATTTGAGATTTCAAATAGTCAAGATTTTTAACCATATAATCACGGATTCCTTCAGTGTAAGCAAATTGTAAATCTGTATCGATGTTCATTTTGATAACTCCGTAGCTAATTCCTTCTCTGATTTCTTCAAGTGTAGAACCTGAACCTCCGTGGAATACGAAATCAACTGGATTGTGTCCTGTGTTGAATTTGTTTTGTACGAAGTCTTGAGAATTTTTTAAGATTTTTGGAGTTAATTTTACGTTTCCTGGTTTGTAAACACCGTGAACGTTTCCGAAAGCAGCAGCAATTGTAAATTTAGGGCTCACTTTAGATAATTCTTCGTAAGCGTAAGCTACTTCTTCTGGTTGAGTATATAATTTTGAGCTATCAACATCAGAGTTGTCAACACCATCTTCTTCACCACCTGTAATACCAAGTTCGATTTCTAATGTCATGCCCATTTTGCTCATTCTAGCTAAATATTCTTTACAGATCTCGATGTTTTCTTCGATTGGCTCCTCAGACAAATCGATCATGTGAGAACTGAATAATGGTTTTCCTGTTTCTGCGAAGTGTTTTTCAGAAGCATCTAATAAACCATCAATCCAAGGTAAAAGTTTTTTTGCGCAGTGGTCAGTGTGTAAGATTACAGTTGCACCGTAAGCTTCTGCCAAAGTGTGAATATGTTTTGCTCCTGCGATTCCTCCCGCGATTGCTGCTTTTTCACCTGCGTTTGATAATCCTTTTCCAGCGTTGAATTGAGCTCCACCGTTAGAAAATTGAATGATAACTGGCGCGTTTAGTTTTGCTGCAGTTTCAAGAACTCCATTAATTGTGCTTGATCCAGTAACGTTTACTGCTGGAAGAGCAAAACCCTTCTCTTTAGCATAATTAAAGATCTCTTGTACTTGATCTCCTGTAGCTACTCCTGGTTTAATGTTATGTGCCATTGTAATTTTTTTTATAGTTGTTTTTAGTTTTTAGGTTGCAAAAATAAGAATTAATTAGCATTAGAACGGATAATTTATACCAAAATTTAAAACCGAGTGCCCAAAATTGTATTCTTTAAACCATCGGTCTCCCTTCTCATGCGCCGGATTATAAGTCTTAAACCCTAAATCTAAACGAATAACAAAAAAACTCAAATCGTATCTTAAACCAAATCCTGTACCTAAAGCAATTTCTTCTAAATCGTTTAAGTTGTCAAATTTTGCTTTTGGATCTACAACATTATCGAGCACATTCCAGATATTTCCGGCGTCTGCGAAGAGCGCTCCCTTCACATCTCCGAAAATTTTGAAACGAAATTCGGCACTTGCAGCAATTTTCATATTGGCCTCGTTAAAGTCGTTTAGAGCATTTGTACTTCCGGGACCAAGTGAGTATGGCTGCCACGCTCTATTATCATTTGAACCTCCGGCATAATAACTTCGTGAAAACGGAATGTAGTTTGAATTTCCAAACGGTACCGCAATCCCGAAGAAGCTTCTAACCGCTAAAACTTTTTCTTTTCCAAAATCCCAGTGTTTTATATAATCAAACTCTGTTTTAACGTATTCTGAATATTCTAGGTTGAAAATCTCATAATTTCCTCTTGAATTTTTTTGAAGATTTCCAATTTCAGAAACAAGAGATAATAAAGTTCCAGCTGATTCTATTTTTGTTCTAAATTGATAGAAATTATTATCTGCTAAATCTTTTTTAGTTGTTTTGGTAAAAGAAAAACTCGTTGCTAGAATGAAATCATTTTCAGTCAAACGAATTCTTCTTTCTTCAATACTTTCAACTTCTTGGTATTGAGGGTTAGATGGTGTTAAACCGGTTTGTCCTGTTAAAACATCATTGGTAAATCCTGTTGTTCCTGTAGGTACAATTAAGTTTCCGTTTGTGTCAACATTTGAAGCTTGTTGATTGTAATTTTGTGCAATTCCGTTCAAGTCATCATAAGAAGACGTATAAACATTAAAGTAGTTGTCTGGATTTAAGTTACGAACAAACTGGGCATTCAACAATTCTAATTTCGCCGTATTATGACGTTTTGGCGTCCAGTTGTATGAGATACCTCCTGTAAAGTTTTCTTTGTCCAAACCAATATTTCGCTGTTTCGAAAAACCAGAGGAGATAGAAGTATACGGAATCATACTTTTCGGAATGATTTTCTCGGTTCCAAAAGGCAATAAAATTCTCGGGAAATTCAATTTCATGTCCAAACCATATTCCGAAACATTAAAGAAATTGTTGTTCGGATTGGCCATATCTCTAGAAGAACCAATATTTAAACGAGCTGAAATTTCGAGCGTCTCGGCTCTGTTAAATACATTTCGAATCGTTTCAGAAATACTGGCTCCAATTCCAAAATCTTGAATATTAGAGTGCGTTACATCCAGTGTGGCTCCAAAACTGTATTTTTTTCTCGGAGTCAAATAAACATTTGCAATAAGAGATTGAGCTGTAGAATCTCTTTTGTCTACTTCATATTGAATAGACGGATAGTTGAAGATTCTTAAATTATTTAAAGATCGAGAAGAAAGGGTAGTTCTGAAATCAGCAAAAGTGCTTCCTTTTGAAATGAAAATAGCATCGGTGATAGCACGCGGTCTGTATTTTAATCCTTTGTAACTGTACAGATTAAAGTTGTTGTAAGAGACACTGTCTGTTGGTTTTTTCTTAGCATTGGCTGCAGAATAATCAGTGTAAATATTTACATCGCTAATTTTATATAGTTTGAAAGGCTCTGTACGGCTAGAATCTCTTTCCTGAATATTATTGTTATTAATAATTAAAGTAACATCAGCTTTTGCTTTTTTTCCAATGGTATCAATGTCAAAAGTTACATAAGTAGGCTGGAAATAATAAGCGCCGTGATTTCTGAAATATGTTGTAATACGGTTTTTTTCTTCTTCAAAATCTGTAGTTTTGTATTGATTTCCAGATTTTAATAAAGAAGGTTCGTTATTAGTTCTGTATAATGAATCTAGTGCAGGAGTCATTATTTTGGTTCTAATAGTATCCAGTTTGTAAGCTGGTCCCGTTGTAATATTGTAATTAATTTCGGCCCTCTTTTTTCCAACTGTATCAATAGTATAATCGGTTTGAACGTTAAAATAACCATTGTTAAAATAATAGTATTTTAAACGTAATAATGATTTTCTAGATTTTGAAGTATCAACGATTACAGGTGGCTCACCAGTGTTTTTTAGAAACTCATGTATTCCTTTATAATAAAAAGATTGCCCAAGACGATCGACTTGTTTTGCAGAAAAGATTTTAGACATACGCTCATACTTTCCAGGATTGTTTTTGAATTTTGCCTGATAAGTAGAATCTGGATTTAAATTGGCTAAATTGTATAAATTTAATCGAAGCTTATAACCTAATAATTTACCATTTGGTTTTTGGTACATCTGATTAGAAGCCGTTTCATCGTTTGTTGCTTTTCCGTTAACCAGAATATTATTTTTTACAAGAAGGTTTTTTCCATCGGGAACTCTTTTTACGGCATTACAAGCGCAAATTAATGTTGCAATTAGAAGAAATGCTGTTATTTTTGTGGAATTATTTTTCAAGTGTTTTTTAATATTTAATTCAAAAGTACATTATTTTATGGTTAGTAAAAACCAAATAAAGCTTATCTCAGGTTTACATCAAAAAAAGCAACGTTTTGCCAATCAATTATTCTTTGCTGAAGGAGTAAAAGTAATTCAAGAATTGCTGCAATCCAATTTTGAATTAGAACATTTATACACCACATTGAATGATTTTGAAACAGTTCATGCTTCAAAACGTACTCTTATTAATGACCAAGAACTGAAAAAAATAAGTGCTTTGTCGACTCCAAATTCTTGTTTGGCGGTTTTTAAAATTCCAGCCGAAAAGAACATAATCGATTCGGGTTTAATTTTAGCATTAGACGACATTAGAGATCCCGGAAATTTAGGAACTATTTTGCGTCTGTGCGATTGGTTTGGTATTAAGCAGATTATCTGTTCTAAAGAAACGGTAGATATTTATAATCCGAAAGTGGTACAAGCTACAATGGGGTCAATTACCAGAGTAAATGTAAGCTATGTTGATTTAAAACTTTTTCTTGCTCAAACTAAACTGCCAGTTTTTGGAACTTTTATGGACGGAGAAAATATTTATCAATCGAAATTACCTCAAGATGGAATCATTATCATGGGTAATGAAGCCAACGGAATTTCAGAAGAAATTGAAAAAATAGTAACCAGCCGTCTCACAATTCCTAGATTTGGAGAGCTTCAAAAAACCGAAAGTTTAAATGTAGCTACTGCAACAGCAATTATTCTTAGTGAATTTAAACGAAATAGTTGATATTTTGTTTTAATGAAAAGTGAAATTTATTAAAATCGCTCTAGATTTCATCGAATCAATATTTCCAGTCCAAGGGCTGTCTGGAGTATTGTCTCTAATAAGCTCATCTGTAATGCCGAACATTCCTCTAACAGAAGGAGAGAAAATAAAGTATTCGGTAAAAATATCAATTCCTAAACCTAGCTCATAAGCGGCTGTCCATTGTTTAACTCTAAATTTCTGCTCAAAGTTATCGTCTTTAGATTTAGCATTACTAGATAAATTTAAAGTCGTAGACATGCCGCCAACCAAGTACGGGCGTATATTTCCTGTACGCATAGCAGAAAATTTCAATAATAAAGGAAAGTGAATGTAAGTACTATTTACTTCTCTTAGATAATCGCTTTCTTTATCACTGATGCCAGGAAAAAAAAGATCACGTTTAGTATAATACAAACCAGGTTCAAAACGCAGGTTAATATATTCCTGAAGCCTTAAATCGGCTACGACACCAACATTAAAACCGGTAGTTTTTTTAACCTGAATATCTTGCTGTACAGGAGTTTTGTAATCAAATTTAAAGTCAAAACTGTTGAAACCTAAGTAATAACCGAAATAAACTCGCTGTTTCTGCCAGTTTTCAAGATTAATGATAGGATCTTTGCTAAACATGTTTTTAGCAAATTGCGAATGTCCTTTTGTCGTTAAGACCAATAAAAATAAGATTACAATTTTTTTCATACTATTTTTTAGATGCAGAATAAATTGTTGCGACACCAAAAGTTTGAGGCATTGCCACAACATCTATAAACCCAATTTTTCTCAAAATATTGTTTAAGGCTTCTCCATGAGGAAAGGCAGCAGCAGATTCAGATAAATAACCGTAAGCGTCATTATCTTTAGAAAATAATTTTCCGATTAATGGAAGTATATTTTTGCTGTAAAAATTGTAGCCTTGTTTATAAGGAAATTTAGTTGGTACAGAAGTTTCTAATATAACAAACACTCCATTTGGTTTTAAAACTCTTAAGATTTCTGCAAAACCCTTTTCAAGGTTTTCAAAATTCCTTACTCCAAAACCAACAGTAATTGCGTCAAAGTAATTGTCTTCAAAAGGCATATTTTCAGAATCTCCCAGAACTAGTTCGATAATATTAGAAAGTTTTTTTTCTTCTACTTTCTTTTTACCAACTTCTAGCATTCCGGCAGAGATATCTAGACCAATAATTTTTTCAGCATTAGTCTGTGCCATTAAAATAGCTAAATCGCCAGTACCTGTTGCGATATCCAGAATAACTTTTGGTTTTTTGTCTGAAACAATTTTTAATACTTTTTTACGCCATTTAACATCAATTCCAAATGAAATTACACGATTCAAATTATCGTAATTCCCAGAAATGGTGTCAAACATTTGGGTTACTTGCTCTTTTTTACCTAAGGTAGAGTCTTTATACGGAGTTACTTTTTCAGACATTTTTTTTATTTAGGCAAATATAAACAATCTAGTTTAACTGTAATTGAGTTTTTTAATTTGTAAAATAAATGTTTTTATAGGATTTATTTTTTAACAAATTAGAGGCGTGTTTTGGCATCCCTAAATCTAGGTATTTTGGCAAAATCCCTAAAACACGGTATTGTCTAGTAGCGCCATTATGAGCAACTTTGTCAAAGTAAAATGATTAAAGTTTAATGATTGATAATGTTGCTATGACTCAAACAGATGATTACTTTTTTTGCGCTGGTAATTTCATTTGTTCAGGAAAGAGTTTTGAAAGTATTGTTCTTTGGGGGGAAATACTATAATTTAAGTGCAAAGTACGTTCTTAGGATTAAATTTGTTTTTGGAAATTTTAATTTTCTGCCTTTAATATCTTAGTGGTATTTGTTGTTAAAGGCGTTTTGAGATTTAGGTCTCAAATAATAAAATGTTATTCAGTTTTACAAATGTCTCTTGACATTTGTGATTTTTTTAAACAAAATTTTTCTTGAGCGAGTTGAGCTTCAAAAATCAATTATTTAAAAACATCCTCCCTAAAGAGGATGTTTTTTATTTATTTTCTAATGTAAGTTTCATAAGTATAATCATAAAGATGTTTTTCATCTTTATAATTTTCTTCAGATTCTACTAAAATCCATTCACTTTTATTGATTTTAGGAAAGAAAGCATCTGCTTCAAAAGTGTGATGAACTTTCGTTAATTCGATAATATCTGTAAATGGAAGAGCAAGATTGTAAATTTCGCCACCGCCTATAACGTAGCTGTCATCATCCTCAGGACAAATTGCAATTGCTTTTTCAATACTATCTACTACAATACACCCTTCAGGTTTATAATTTTCTTGACGAGAAATTACAACATGAATGCGGTCTGGTAGTGGTTTTGGGAAACTTTCAAAAGTTTTTCTTCCCATAATAATGTGATGACCAGTAGTAAGCGATTTAAACCTTTTAAAATCATTTGGCAAATGCCATACTAATTCATTGTTTTTTCCAAGCGCATTATTTTCGGCTGCAGCCGCTATCATTATAATCATGGTATGCCTAACTAAATTTTGTTTTCATTTTCTTCGTTAATAGAAGATTCGAGCTGACTGATTCTTTTTTGCTGTAAAGCAACTAATCGATCAATTTGTTCTCTTTCCCATTTTTTATTCATAAAACGATCTGTTATATACACTTTTATGAAATGCAGAATAAAAAGGAAAAGCCAGATTGTAATACCCCAGATGCACCAATTTTGAGTTGTGCCTTCTCCAAGTCCAAAAAATTTATTGCCAATAAACAAAAATAAACTTCCAAGCAGGAAAAGAACAAAATGAAAATATAAGACCTTTTTTTGTCTTAATCGGCGCCTAGCGTATTCGTATTGTTCGTGTACTTCTTTTTCCATAAGATAAAAATGAGATTATAAAGTTAAAATTTATTTTCGAAAGTCCATATTTTGGATTAGGAATATTTGCTTTTAAAAGTTATAAGAATTTGAAAAACAAAATTTTAGCCATTATAAATTGCAGATAAAGCGAAAATAAGATGCTGTTTTTGGCATTATCATAAATCGGTTCTGATGGTAGCCAGTGTTTCATCGAATTTAATTAATTTTAGATGTATAAATCTAAAAACGAAATAGTTATGTCTTTAAAAAAACAATTTGTGAAAACGAAGCCGGTATGTAAAGTTACGTTTTCAATAGATGCTAAGGATGCAGATTCGGCAGCTGTTGTTGGAGATTTCAATAATTGGAACGCTGAAGAAGGGACTTTGAGTAAATTGAAAAATGGAACTTTTAAAGCAACTTATGACTTGGTTAAAGATGCTATATACGAATTTAAGTATCTGGTTGATGGAAATTATGTGAATGATCCAGAAGCCGATTCTTATAAATGGAATGATTTTGCTGGAAGTGAAAACAGTGTTTTAATTGTATAAAAAAATCCGCTTTAATTTTAAAGCGGATTTTTTGTTTTTATACAGCGACACTTCCTTTTATAGCAGGATGCGGATCATAGTCAACAAGTGTGAAATCACCATAATCAAAATCAAAAATGTTTTTAATCTCTGGATTTAAAATCATTTTTGGTAATGGTTTTGGTTCTCTCGAAAGTTGCAATTCTAATTGCTCAAAGTGATTGTTATAGATATGTGCGTCGCCAAAAGTGTGGATAAATTCACCTGGCTCTAAATCGCAAACTTGTGCAATCATCATGGTAAGCAATGCATAAGAAGCAATATTGAAAGGAACGCCCAAAAATATATCGGCACTTCGCTGATACAATTGGCAAGATAATTTTCCTTTTGTTTCTCCTTTTTCAGGATCTGGACTAGCTACATAAAACTGGAAAAATGCATGGCATGGAGGTAATGCTGCTTTGTTATTGGCAACATTTTCTTCAAAAGACTTTTTGGTATCTGGCAAAACCGAAGGGTTCCAAGCTGAAACCAACATTCTTCTGCTATTCGGATTTGTTTTTAATTCTTTAATTAATTCAGAAATCTGATCAATTTCTTCACTATTCCAATTGCGCCATTGGTGACCGTAAACTGGCCCTAAATCGCCATTAGAATCTGCCCATTCATCCCAGATTTTAACTCCGTTTTCTTGAAGGTATTTTACGTTCGTATCACCTTTTAAAAACCAAAGCAATTCGTAAATGATAGATTTTAAATGAAGTTTTTTAGTTGTAACCATTGGGAAACCTTCACTTAAATCAAAACGCATTTGGTAGCCAAAAACACTTTTTGTTCCAGTTCCGGTTCGGTCTCCTTTTTGATTGCCGTTTTCTAAAACGTGTTTTACTAAATCTAAGTATTGTTTCATTTGTTTGTTTTCGGTTATTCGTTTAATTGTTTAATCGATTTAACGAATAAACGGTTCAACGATTAAACATTGAATTTATCTTCTAGAGATTTCATCTCTAATTTTAGCTGCTTTTTCGTAATCTTCTTGAGAAACTGCTTGATCCAAAAGTTCGTTTAATTCTTGCAAAGAATGTTTTGAATAGACGTCTCCAGATTGATTGCTTTCTTCTTCGTGTCCGAAAGTTTCAGGGTTTGAAAGAACATCATCAATTTCCTGAGCTCCAGAATCTGTTTCAGCAGTATTCGATTTTAAATAAATACCAGCTTTATCTAAAATGTTTTTATAAGTAAAAATAGGAGCGTTGAATCTCAAAGCAAGTGCAATAGCATCAGAAGTTCTTGCGTCGATAATTTCTTCTATTTTATCTCTTTCGCAGATTAAGCTTGAATAAAAAACGCCATCAACTAATTTATGAATGATAACTTGTTTGACTACGATATCAAATCTTTCAGCAAAATTTTTGAATAAATCGTGAGTTAAAGGACGTGGCGGTTTTATTTCTTTTTCTAAAGCAATAGCGATCGATTGGGCTTCAAAAGCACCAATAACAATAGGTAATTTTCTTTCGCCGTCGACTTCATTCAAAATTAAGGCATAAGCGCCATTTTGAGTTTGACTGTATGAAATTCCTTTTATGGATAATTTTACTAGACTCATATATGTTTGTAAAAAAGGCACTTAGCGCCTTATTTTAATACTGTTTTTGATTAGAAAATAAAGCTGCAATTTTAATCAAAAAATATGGAACAAAAAAGCTGCCTATAAACAAAGATACAACATCTTGTTTTTAGGCAGCAATATTTTTAAAGAGAATTCTTTGTATTAAGAATGCTGAGCTTTGAAAGCTTTTAATTTCTCTGTTAATTGCGGTACAATTTCAAAAGCATCTCCAACAATGCCATAATCAGCTACTTTAAAGAAAGGAGCTTCTGGGTCGTTATTGATGACAACTTTCACTTTAGAAGAGTTGATACCCGCAATGTGCTGAATAGCTCCAGAAATACCAATTGCAATGTATAAGTTTGTTGCTACTGGTTTTCCTGTTTGCCCAACGTGCTCGCTGTGAGGTCTCCATCCTAAATCTGAAACTGGTTTAGAACAAGCAGTTGCAGCGCCTAAAACTTCAGCTAGATTTTCAACTAATCCCCAGTTTTCAGGACCTTTCAATCCACGTCCGCCAGAAACTACGATATCCGCGTCAGCGATAGAAACTTTTCCAGAAACTTTCTCTACAGATTCTACTTTTACTCCGAAGTCATTGTCTCCAACAGCTGGGGTGAAATCTTCAGCAGCAGCAGCTCCTGCGCTTTCAAAAAGGCCGTAAGAGTTTTTAGCTAAGCCAAGAACTTTTACATCTGTATCGATTTGAGTAATATTGAAAGCTTTGTTTGAGAAAGCATTTCTTTTTACTTGAAATGGAGAAGTGCTAACTGGCAATCCAACTACATTTGAAGCAAAACCAGCTTCTAAACCTACTGCAACAAGTGGAGAAAGGTAGATGCTGTCTGTTGTAGAAGAAAGTAAAACTACTTTTGTTCCTTCTTTTTGAGCCGCTTGTTTGATAACATCAGCGTAAGCTTTTGCATTAAAACCAGCTAATTTGTCGTTGGTTACTTTTAGAACTTTATCAACTCCGTATTTGCCTAATTCGCTAACATCGCTGATGTTTACAGTCAAAGCTGTAACCGTAGTTCCTAATGATTCTGCCACTTTTTTAGCGTAAGAAGCTAATTCGAAAGCAACTTTTTTAAATTTTCCTTCTGCAGATTCTGCATATATTAATATTGACATGATTTTTTTGTTTTGAGGTTAAAGTTTCAGGTTTAAAGTTTCAAGTTATAGCTGAAAACTGAAAACCGAGACTGAAAACTATTTACTAGATTACTTTTGCTTCGTTGTGTAATAAATTGATTAACTCATCTAAATTATCTGCAGAAACTAATTTTACTGCCGATTTTGGAGCTGGTTTTTCAAATTTTACCGCTTTTGTATTTACAGCAGCATCAACTGGCTCAAGAATAGTAAGCGCTTTAGTTCTAGCTGTCATAATTCCTCTCATGTTCGGGATACGTAAATCTTTTTCTTCAACAAGACCTTTTTGACCTCCAATGATTAAAGGAAGAGTAGTGCTAACGGTTTCTTTTCCACCATCGATTTCACGAACCGCTTTTACATTGTTTCCGTCAATCGTTAACGCTGTACAAGAGTTTAAGAAGTTAGAACCTAAAATTCCAGCAATCATTCCAGGAACCATTCCTCCGTTATAATCCAAAGATTCTTTACCAGCAATTACTAAATCGTAACCACCATTTTTAATTACTTCTGCCAATTGTTTAGCAACAAAAAATCCGTCAGTAGGATTTGCATTAACACGAATTGCTTCGTTTGCACCAATAGCCAAAGCTTTACGCAATGTTGGTTCAGTATCAGGACCTCCAACGTTTACAACCGTTACATTTGCTCCTTGTTGTTCTTGGAACCAGATAGCGCGTGTAAGACCAAATTCGTCGTTAGGATTAATTACATATTGTACACCGTTAGTGTCAAATTCAGAGTCACCGTTGGTAAAGTTAATTTTTGAAGTAGTATCAGGTACATGGCTGATGCAAACTAGTATTTTCATAAGTATATATTTTGAATTTATAATATGCTTCTACAAATTTAGAATTTAATTTGGAATAATTATACTATGCATGCATAATATTTTTTAAAACTATTACGATTTCGCAGATTCTGTAGTTTGAAATGAATTTCATCGGAATCTAAAAAATAAAAAACAGCTATTTAATCTGATTGTTAGGAATTTTGCAATAATCGATCTCTTGTGGCTAAATTGGTTTTGTATGATAAATACTAATTTTTGATTTTTTACGTTTTAGTGAATGAATTTTGGAGAAACAAGAATTAAATAAATAGATAAAAGTTTGTCTAAAAAATATTTTACAGCGATTAAGTGTGGATTATACGTTATTATATCGATTTCGTAAATATCACAATAAAGATAAAAAAGTTAAAATGGCAGAACAGATTGAAGTTCGTACGATTTTAAATTCAATTTATGCTTTTAAGTTATTTAAAATATTTATTTTTGCTCTTCAGAAAATTCAACATACAATATAAAATATGAGAACAATACAATTTAGAGAGGCCATTTGCGAAGCGATGAGTGAAGAAATGCGTCGCGATGAATCCATATATTTAATGGGAGAAGAGGTTGCAGAATACAACGGAGCTTACAAAGCTTCTAAAGGAATGCTTGCTGAGTTTGGTGAAAAAAGAGTAATCGATACTCCAATTGCTGAGCTTGGATTTTCAGGAATTGCAGTAGGTTCTGCAATGAACGGAAACCGCCCGATTGTAGAATATATGACATTCAACTTCTGTTTAGTTGGTATTGATCAAATTATTAATAACGCTGCTAAAATGCGTCAAATGACAGGAGGACAATTTAATGTGCCTATCGTTTTCCGCGGACCAACAGCTTCTGCTGGTCAATTAGGAGCTACTCACTCACAAGCTTTAGAAAACTGGTTTGCTAACACTCCAGGTCTTAAAGTTATCGTTCCTTCAACTCCTTACGATGCAAAAGGACTTTTAAAATCTGCAATTCGTGATAATGACCCTGTAATCTTCATGGAGTCTGAGCAAATGTACGGTGACAAAGGTGAAGTGCCAGACGGAGAATATACAATTCCAATTGGTGTTGCTGATATCAAACGTGAAGGAACAGATGTAACTATCGTTTCTTTCGGAAAAATCATCAAAGAAGCTTTTATCGCTGCTGATGAATTAGCTAAAGAAGGAATCTCTTGTGAGATTATCGATTTAAGAACAGTTCGTCCAATGGATAAAGATGCTATTCTTACTTCTGTTAAAAAAACAAACCGTTTAGTAATTCTTGAAGAAGCTTGGCCAGTTGCTAGTATTTCTTCTGAAATTTCATATATCGTTCAAGAGCAAGCATTTGACTTCCTTGATGCGCCAATTCAACGTATTACAACTGCAGATACTCCTGCACCTTACTCTCCAGTATTGCTTAAAGACTGGTTGCCAAATGCAGGTGATGTAGTAAAAGCAGTTAAAAAAGTATTATATAAATAATACAAATACATAATACTCATAAAACTTCATCAGACAACATGGATTGGTGAAGTTTTTTTTTACTTTATAATGAACAAATTAACTTTACTTCTCTTATATATTGTATTTGCTTTTGCGAATGTTGCTACTGCACAAACTAAGGTGAGTGGAGTTGTTTTGGACAAAATCAATCAGCCGATACCTTTTGCAAATGTTGTATTTAAAGGTTCTAATATCGGAATCGTTTCTAATGAAGACGGCCGTTTTTATTTAGAATCGCCAAATACTTATACGGCACTTATTGTTACTTCGGCAGGATTTTCAGATAAAGAAGTTCCTTTAGAAAAAGCAGTTAATTATAATTTCAAAATTGTTTTAGGCGAAGCCGAAGCGCTAAATGAAGTTGTAATTTTTACAGGTAAAACTTCTAAAAAGAACAATCCAGCATTGGATATTTTGAGGAAAATCTGGGAAAGAAAACGTAAAAATGGACTTTACCAGTTTAATCAATATCAGATGCAGAAGTATGAAAAAGTAGAATTTGACATGAATACTATTGATAGTGCATTCATGAAAAATAAACTTTTCAAGGGAATGGAGTTTATCTTTAATCATGTTGATACTTCAGATGTTACAGGAAAAACATATTTACCAGTTTTTATCAACGAATCGGTTTATGATGTTTACGGTGACAACAAATTAAAGAAAGTAAAAGAAAATATAACAGGAAATAAAATGTCTGGTTTTAACGGAAATCAACAGATTTTATCTTTTGTAAAAGATCTTTATTCAGATTATAATATTTACGATAATCACCTTAAATTTTTTGATAAAAGTTTTACGAGTCCGCTTTCAAGAACAGGAATCGATGTCTATAATTATGTATTAAAAGACAGTGCTTTTGTAGATAAAAAATGGTGTTATAATATTGTTTTCTATCCAAGACGTAAAAACGAATTAACCTTTAAAGGAGATTTTTGGGTTAATGATACCACTTTTGCGATCAAGAAAATTAATATGGGCGTAACTAAAAGTGCCAATATTAACTGGGTAAAAGATATTTATATCGAGCAAGAATTTGATGTACAAAATGATTCTGTTTTCCTTTTGACTCGTGATTACATGATGTCTGATTTTGCTTTGAATAAAAAAGAAAAATCAAAAGGAGTTTATGGTAAAAGAACCACTTTGTACAGAAATCATAAATTCAATATTCAGAAACCTGAGAAGTTTTATAAAGAAGAAGTCAATTTTATTGATAACGCAGTTTATGAACGACCGCCTGAATTCTGGGAAGAAAATCGTTTTGAAAAACTAAATAAAGACGAACAGGGAATTTATAAAATGCTCGATACATTACAAACTGTCAAGCGATTTAAGCAACTGTATAATCTCGTCTCGATATTGGGAAGTGGTTATGTCGAATTTAAAAACTTCGATTACGGTCCAATTTTTTCAACTTTTGGATATAATGAGGTTGAAGGTTTGAGGCTAAGAGTAGGAGGAAGAACTTATTTTGGACCGAATGATCCTTGGCGTATTCAAGCCTACACAGCTTACGGATTTGACGATAATAAATTCAAATACGGAGTTTCTGGAAAATGGATGGTAGACAAGAAAAACCGTGTTATTATCTCTGGAGGAAATAGGCGTGACATTGAGCAAATTGGTGCGAGTTTAACGACTACAAATGATGTCTTAGGAAGAAGTTTTGCTTCTTCAGCTTTATTTACAACAGGAAGTAATGGAAAATTGACCAATATTAATCTGAGCAATGTTTCTGTTGAAATGGAGGCTAAAAAGAATTTTATTGTTTCGGCTGGGCTTTCTTATCGAACATTAGAATCTGCTTCAAAGACATTTAGTTTAGATTATTACACGACTTTACCAACAGCAGCAAATCCTGCAGGAGTTGTAGAAAGTATGGTAAAGCAGTCTGAAGCCAATATTCAGTTTGAGTTTATGCCAAACAGAAAAACTATTGGTTATGGTGTAGAAAGAGACTTAGTTGATAGTCCTTTTAGTCATTTCTTTGTGAATTTTAGTTATGGTTTAAAAGGTGTTTTTGACAGTGATTTTGCTTACGAAAAAATTCAAGTTTTCTACAGACAGCCAATTATTATTGGACCTTTAGGAAGAACAAATATTACCGTTGAAACAGGAAAAACATTTGGTACAATTCCGTTAGGGTTAATGAGTGTAATTCCGGGTAATCAGACTTACTTCACGATTGAGAATACATTCAGTAACTTGAATTTCTACGAATTCGTAACAGACCAATATACTACTTTACAGTGGAATCATGATTTTGGAGGAAGATTGTTCGCCAGAATTCCGTTCATGAGAAAATTGAATTGGAGAGAATTTGTTGGAGTAAGAGCAGTGCACGGAACAATTTCTGATGCCAATCGCGCTATTAATGCTTCGGGATTGCCTTATAACGCTCCTGATAAAGTATATTATGAATATCATGCAGGAATTGGAAATATTTTTAAAGTTTTCCGTATTGATTTTTCTTGGAGAGGAAATTATCTAGATATGCCAGATGCACATAAATTTGCAATAAAAGGATCTTTTGGGTTCTATTTCTAAAGGTGCAAAGGCTTAAAGTTACAAAGTCGCAAAGGTTTTAAATCTTTGCGACTTTTTTATTTAATTTTGGAAATAGATTTAAATATAAAATCATGAAGGAAGCCATTGATTTTCTTTCCTCTAAAAACCCAATATTTCTTGAAATTATAGAAAAGTATGGATTGCCTCCAATTCCAAGACGTCCTCCAGGTTTTGAAACTTTGGTTTTGCTGATATTAGAACAACAGGTTTCTATAGATTCGGCGAAAGCCACATTTTTAAAAATCAAAGCTTATAAAGAATGTAATCCCGAAAACATGGTTGTTTTGTCTGATGAAGAATTTAGAAATTTGGGAGTGAGCCGTCAGAAGACAAAATACATTAAAGTTTTAGCGGAAGCGGTTTTAAACAAAGAATTAGATATCGAAAGTTTGGCTTCAAAATCGGCAAAACAAGTTCGTGAAGAACTAATAAAACTAAAAGGCATTGGAAATTGGACCATTGATATTTATTTGATGTTCTGTCTAGAAGAGCCCGATTTGATTCCGCTGGGCGATATTGCAGTAATTAATACCATCAAAGAATTGCTCAATATTCACGATAAACAAGAGATGGAAACCCATGCAGAACAATGGAGTCCATATCGTTCTTATGCTACTTATTTGCTCTGGCATTATTACCTGAAGAAAAGAAATAGAAAAATTACCTATTAAATGCTTGTTTTTTAAACGTTAATACAGATAATTTAACCTTGTTTTTTATTGTAAAACTAGATTCTTTAGTTATTTTTGCAACCGAAATTATAGAAACAATAAAAAACGAAAATGACCGCAGACAAATTAACGACTTTCGATGTATTAATCGAAATACCAAGAGGAAGCAGAAATAAATACGAGTACGATTTTGAAATTAAAAGAATGCGTTTTGATAGAATGTTATTCTCTTCAATGATGTACCCAGCTGATTACGGATTTATTCCAGAAACTTTAGCTTTAGACGGAGATCCTCTTGACGTATTAGTTTTGGTAAACGAGCCAACTTTCCCTGGATGTGTTATGGAAGTTAAGCCAATCGGTGTATTCCACATGGCAGATGATAAAGGACCAGACGAAAAAATTATTTGTGTACCAGTTTCAGATCCAATCTGGAATTCATTAAATGATCTTTCTGATATGAATCCTCACTTAGTAAAAGAAATCGAGCACTTCTTCCAAGTTTACAAAGATCTTGAAAACAAGAAAGTAGATGTTGAAGGATGGGGAGACGTTAAAGAAGCTTACGATATCATCGCTGAGTGTACAAAACGTTTTGATGACATTGAAAATAAACCAGCAGGATTATTTAGCATTAAATAATTTTAGCCTTTATAATTTGTAAAAAAAGCAATACTCCGTTAAGAGTATTGCTTTTTTGTTTAAATTCGTTTTAGTTAGATTGTTGACTATTAACCAAAACCATTAAAATATTATGAATGCATTTATGATTTACCTGCCAATAATCATGGCAGTTTTAGGATTACTTTTCATGGGAATAAAAAGGACTTGGGTTTTAAAACAAGATGCTGGAGACGGTAAGATGAAAGAGATTTCTGATTACATCTACGAAGGAGCCTTAGCCTTTCTAAAAGCCGAATACAAACTATTAACCATATTCGTAATTATTGCCAGTTTAGCTTTGGCGGGAATTACTTTTATTCCTGGAGTAAAAACACATTTATTAATCGTAATAGCATTTATTTTTGGTGCGTTATTTTCAGCTTATGCTGGAAATATCGGAATGAAAATAGCAACTAAAACAAACGTAAGAACTACACAGGCAGCACGTACAAGTTTGCCGCAAGCTTTAAAAGTTTCTTTTGGCGGTGGAACTGTCATGGGACTTGGTGTTGCTGGTTTAGCTGTTTTAGGTTTAACCTCTTTTTTTATCATTTTCTTTAACCTTTTTTCTGATGGAGTTTGGAAAGACACAGACACGATGACTGTTGTTTTGGAAACTCTTGCAGGATTTTCATTAGGTGCAGAATCAATCGCCTTATTTGCACGTGTAGGAGGTGGAATTTACACTAAAGCTGCCGATGTTGGTGCTGATTTAGTTGGAAAAGTAGAAGCTGGAATTCCAGAAGATGATCCTCGTAATCCAGCTACAATTGCAGATAACGTAGGGGATAACGTAGGAGACGTTGCAGGTATGGGAGCTGATTTATTCGGATCTTATGTGGCAACCGTTTTGGCTGCAATGGTTCTAGGAAATTATGTGATAAAAGATATGGGCGGAAGTATTAATGATGCTTTCGGCGGAATCGGACCGATTTTACTTCCGATGGCAATTGCCGGTTTCGGAATTTTATTCTCTATTATCGGAACAACTTTAGTAAAAATATCAGATGACAATGCTAAAGAAGCGCAAGTTCAAAAAGCATTAAATATAGGAAACTGGGTTTCTATTGTTTTAACTGCTGTGGCTTGTTTCTTTTTGGTGCAACATATGTTACCAGAAACCATGCAGATGACTTTCTTTGGAGAAGGCTCTAAAGCCATTTCTTCAATGCGAGTTTTCTATGCAACATTGGTTGGATTAATTGTTGGTGGAGCCATTTCATCTGTAACAGAATATTATACAGGATTAGGAACAAAACCAGTTTTGGCAATTGTTCAAAAATCGTCTACAGGCGCGGGAACAAATGTAATTGCAGGTTTGGCAACAGGAATGATTTCTACGTTTCCAACTGTAATTCTTTTTGCCGTAGCAATTTGGATTTCTTATGCTTTGGCAGGATTTTACGGTGTTGCTTTGGCAGCTTCTGCAATGATGGCGACAACAGCAATGCAGTTAGCAATCGATGCTTTCGGACCAATTTCTGATAATGCTGGAGGAATCGCAGAAATGAGCGAATTGCCAAAAGAAGTTCGTACAAGAACCGATATTTTAGATTCAGTTGGAAATACAACTGCAGCAACAGGAAAAGGATTTGCAATTGCATCTGCAGCTTTGACTTCATTGGCTTTATTTGCAGCTTACGTAACCTTTACAGGAATTGACGGAATCAATATTTTTAAAGCGCCAGTTTTAGCGATGTTGTTTGTTGGTGGAATGATTCCAGTAGTTTTCTCAGCTTTAGCGATGAATTCTGTTGGAAAAGCAGCGATGGATATGGTGTATGAAGTTCGTCGCCAATTCAAAGAAATTGCTGGAATTATGGAAGGAACTGGAAAACCAGAATACGGAAAATGTGTTGAGATTTCTACAAAAGCCGCTTTACGCGAAATGATGCTTCCTGGAGTTTTAACGATTGGTTTTCCAATTTTAATTGTTCTTTTAGGAAAGTTAGTTTACTCAGACAACAATCAGTTAATTGCTGAAATGTTAGGAGGATATATGGCTGGAGTTACCGTTTCTGGAGTACTTTGGGCAGTTTTCCAAAATAATGCAGGAGGTGCTTGGGATAATGCTAAAAAATCTTTTGAAGCTGGAGTTATGATCAATGGTGAAATGACGTACAAAGGTTCAGATGCGCATAAAGCTGCTGTAACAGGAGATACGGTTGGAGATCCATTTAAAGATACTTCTGGGCCTTCAATGAATATCTTAATTAAATTAACTTGCTTGATCGGGTTGGTAGTTGCTCCAATTTTAGGAGAAGGTCATGCGCCATCAGATATTGCAGGAAAAGCATCTTGCTGCGCTAAATCAGAAATGCACGCGGGAATCTCTAAATGCGGTGATATGTCTGGAATGACAAAAGAAGAATGTATTAAAATGTGTAAAGAAAAAGGCTGTTCTGAAGAAGAAACAGCTAAATGTCTGGCTCATTTTGATTCAAACGGAAAATATGCTCACACAGAAAGCGAATCTGTTAAAGTTGAGGTTAAAAATATTAATGGAAAAACGACTGGAACTGTTACTAAAACAGTAGATGGCAAAACAACAACAGAAGTTTTTGAAGGAACTGAAGAAGAAGTTTTAGCGAAAGTTGAAGCAGCGAAATAACAGCTTTGTCAAAGTTTTAAAACTTTGACAAAGCTTTCTTAAAAGAAAAGCCTCTAAATATTTTAGAGGCTTTTTTATATTCGTATAAATCTAGATTTTATCTTAAAACAATCCGTTTAGTTCGGCATCAATTTTATTAATGATATTTCCTAAATCTTCAGGATTATCAACAAAATTGATGTTGTCAACATCAATGATTAACAATTTTCCTTTCGTGTAAGTTTGGATCCAAGCTTCGTATCTTTCGTTCAAACGGCTTAAATAATCGATAGAAATTGAGTTTTCATATTCGCGTCCGCGTTTGTGAATTTGCCCCACTAAATTCGGAATAGAACTTCTCAAATAAATCAATAAATCTGGAGCTTTCACCAAAGATTCCATCAATTCAAACAAAGACGTGTAATTTTCAAAATCACGGCTTGTCATCAATCCCATTGCATATAAGTTAGGTGCGAAAATATGCGCATCTTCATAAATCGTTCTATCCTGAATGATTTTCTTTCCGCTTTCGCGAATTTGCTGCACTTGACGGAAACGGCTATTAAGGAAATAAATCTGAAGATTAAATGACCAGCGCTCCATTTGATGGTAGAAATCATCCAAGTACGGATTATCAACTACATCTTCATAATGAGGTTCCCATTTGAAGTGTTTCGCCAATAATTTGGTCAGAGTAGTTTTTCCTGCGCCTATATTTCCTGCTATTGCTATGTGCATTACGGTGTTACGATTTTATAATTTGATATATCTGTAGCTGTAAAAATAGATAAAATTTGGTCTTTGTAATAGAAATTGTCAAAGGTTTTTTCTAAAATTTTAATCTCAGAAATTACATCGGAATTGGATTTATTAATCCCTTTAAAGTACAATAAATTATCCTTACTGAAAAGATATTGCGAAGAATTGACGACAACAATTTTATCAAAATCAGTTATTTTGCCCAACGACGTTATCTTTCCAAAAATGTCACAAGAGTACCAGTTGTTTTTTTTATCAATCCAATAGAAAGCATTAAAATCGGTTTGATAATATTGAATCGGTTCAGTCAACGGAATTGAAACTGTTTTATATTCATTTTTTAAATAATCAAAAAGTCCAATTTGTTGATTTAAAGCGTTGTAAATCCATAACTGATTTTGCGTCGACATTCCGATTGCACTTACCACTATCGGAGTTGCATTCTGCGAAAAGTTAATTTCGGTCATTTTATTTAATTGATTATCCAATAAAACAACGCTATTGAAATCTTCATAAAACAAAACAATTTTTAACGGATTCTGAAGGTCAACTTTTGTAATTTTTCCTAAAGAGATATTCTTGTATTCGAAAATCTCTTTCCCTTTAATTTTACTAAAAACATTGTTGGTGATTTGATAGGAATATCCAAAAGAATCATATCCTAAAAATTCGTCTGAAGTGTTTTTATAGTGCGAAATTAAAGTCGGATTTATGCTCAAATCTTGAGCAGAAACCGCATGAAAAGTACAGAAAAGAAATAGGAAGAATAAAATTTTTTGCACAGTTCTAGACATGAGAAAATTAATTTACAAGAGCACCAAATTACGAAAAACTCTCCTTAAAATTTCAATTTTAGATCTTAAACCTTTTCTAAATCTAATAGTCTAAAAAATAGACGATTCTATCTATACCATATTGCGATTAATATATTTAGTTTTTTGAATTTTAAAATAAATAATACATTTGAGTGTAAGTTTTATCGGATTTACCCACTTTAAAGAAAATAAAATGAAAAAGATATTTTTATATATGACTCTAATGCTTGTTTCTCTGCAAATTCAAGCGCAAAAAGATTTTCAAGGAATGGCTGTTTACGAGTCAAAAACACAAGCGCCAAAGTTTGAAGGAATGCGCGGAAACCGAGACATTACGCCAGAAATGCAGAAAAACATGGAAGAGCGTATGAAAAAAATGCTCGAAAAAACATTCGTTTTAAACTTCGATAAATCGGCATCTATTTATAAAGAAGAAGAAAAACTAGAAGCGCCAGGCCAACAGCAAGGCGGTTTTCGTATGATGTTTGGTTCTCTTACTGGCGGCGGCGGAACTTTTTATAAAGATGTAAAAACAAAAACATATACCGTAGACAAAGAATTTATGGGGAAAGAATTTCTTGTTGTAGATTCTCTTCCAAAATTAGATTGGAAATTAGAGCAAGAAACCAAACAAATTGGCGGTTACAATTGTTATAAAGCAACAGCTGTAAAACAAGCAAGTAAAACCGATTTTAGAAACTTCAGACCTAAAAAAGAGGACAAAAAGGAGGAAGAAAAAAAGACTTCGGGAGATACTAAAACCAATTTTGCTGACAATTTTGAAATGCCAAAAGAAATTACAGTAACAGCTTGGTACACGCCAGAAATTCCAATTAATCAAGGGCCAGAAAATTATTGGGGACTTCCAGGTTTAATTTTAGAAATCAACGATGGAACTACTACGATTTTGTGTTCTAAAATTGTTTTGAATGCGAAAGATAAAGTGGAAATAAAACCTTCTAAAAAAGGAAAAGTAATTTCTCAAAAAGAATATGACGAAACGGTAATTAAAAAAATGGAAGAATTTAGAGAAATGAACCGTGGTCGTGCGGGCGGACCTCCTCCAATGGGAAGATAATTCTAAGCCTTTTTTATTTATTCTAAGCATTCTTTTTAATGAACAAGTTATATTTTTTCGTTGCCTTTTTAATCACTTCGTTTTCTTTTGCGCAAAGTGTTCGTTTTGATGGTTTTATTCAAGACGAACAGAAAAATCCGTTGGAAATGGCCAATATTATGGCGATTAATAATGGCACAAAAGCAATGGATTCGTACGGAATTACCAATGATAAAGGAAAGTTTCAGTTGACTTTAAAACCCAACACAGCTTACACAATTAAAATAAGTTATTTGGGAATGAAATCTAAGGAAATTGCTGTCGCTACGAAAGCCGAGAACATGACGCAAAATATTGTTATGGATGGAACGGGAATCGAATTGGAAGGTGTAGAAATTGTTCGCGAAATGCCTGTTTCTATAAAAGGAGATACGATCGTTTACAATGCAGATTCTTTTAAATCTGGAACCGAAAAAAAGCTCGAAGATGTTCTGAAAAAATTGCCTGGAGTTGAGGTAAACGCTGACGGAGAAATTGAAGTTGAAGGAAAAAAAGTCAGCAAATTGATGGTGGAAGGGAAAGATTTTTTTGACGGAGATACCAAATTAGGCGTAAAAAATATTCCAGCTGATGCTATTGATAAAGTTCAGGTTTTAAGAAATTACAATGAAGTAAGCGCACTTAAAGGTCTAGAAAACGATCAGGATAATGTGGCGATGAATATCAAATTAAAAGAAGGAAAAAAGAACTTTTGGTTTGGAGATGTTACCGCAGGAATTGGCGTTGCAGAATTAGACAGTCGTTATATCATCAATCCGAAATTGTTCTATTATAGTCCAAAATACAGCATAAATTTAATTACTAATTTTAATAATATTGGAGAATTGCCACTTACGGCGCAAGATTATTTTAAGTTCACGGGCGGATTCAAAAATATGATGAAAAAGGGAGGAAGCAGTTTTAATATTTCTTCGAATGATTTAGGAATTTCATTGCTTCGAAACAATCGCGCGAAAGAAATCGAAACTAAATTTGGCGCAACAAACTTTGCCTATTCTGTCAATAAAGCTTGGAATATTAGCGGTTTCGGAATTCTTTCAACATCAAAAACAGATTTAGAGACCAAATCTCAAACTACCATTTTAGATTCTGGAGATCAGCAGAAACGTGAAGAAGAGACGCATCAAAAGAATAATTTAGGACTTTTTAAACTGAGTTCGACTTATAAACCAAATGATAAGTTTCAGTTTGATTATGATATTTTAACCAAATTATCAAAGCAGAATGAAGATACAGATTTGCTTCGTGAATCGGTTGTAAATAATATTTCAGCAACAGAAACGATTTTAACTCAAAAGAAACAAGATCCAACTTCGATCAATCAGAATTTGAGTTTGTATTATACGCAAAGCAGTAAAAATATTTTTGCTTTCGAAATGCAGCATTTGTATCAAGACGAAAATCCGTTTTACAATGCCAATTTAAGAACCCAACCTTTTGATTTGTCTGGATATATTACGGGGCAAAATCGAAATGATTTGAATCAAGATCGTTTTGTGAAAACCAATAAACTAGATGCCAAATTGGATTACTATTATATGGTAACACCAAAAAGTAACATCAATATTACATTTGGAAATACGTATTCATATCAAAATTTCAATTCGCACATTTTCCAAATGTTAGATAATGGCGATAAAAATGATTTGAGTGATGCCGAAAATAATAATGATGTCGATTACAGTTTTAATGATGCTTTTTTAGGTTTTCATTATAAAATTCTAACCGGAAAATTTACGTTTACGCCGGGAGTAAGTTTGCACACGTATCAAATGACAAACGGACAATTGGGAAGTGATTATTCTCAAAATTTCGTAAAAGTGCTTCCAGATTTCTTTGCTTTATATCAAATCAAAAAATCGGAAACGCTGACGTATAATTTCTCTTTAACAAACGATTTTACCGATATTAATCAATTGGCTTCGGGTTATGTTTTGTCAGATTACAGCAGTTTGTTTCGCGGAAATCGTTTCTTAGAAAATGCTACTTCGCAAGTACATTCGTTGCGTTATTTTAAATATAATATGTTCAATTTTGAGAACATTTTTGCCAACGCAACTTATACGAGAAAAGTTGATGCCATTAAAACAAAAGCCAATTTTGACGGAATTAACCAATCTTCTGTTCCTTACAATTCGAATTTAGCCGATGAAACTTTTACAGGAATGGGAAATTACGGGCGTTCATTTTTAAAGAATTATAAAGCTTCTGCAAATGCTAGTTTTAATTGGTCGAAATTCAACAATATTCAAAATGACCAATTGGCAACTACAGAAAGTTTTGTTCAGAGTTATACAGTAAGGGCTTCAACAAATTATAAGAACCTTCCAAATATTGAGTTTGGTTATAATTTGTTGGTTAACAAATACAGCGGTTCAACTTTTTACACCGATAAGCCATTTGCAAGATTGGATTATTATTTTTTGGATAGTTTTTCTTTTGTTTCGGAGTATGAATTCTATCATTATTACAACGGAGATAAAACGGTTGACAACGAATATGATTTCTTAAGTGCGAGTTTGGTTTACCAGAAAAAGAATAGCAAATGGGAATATAAAGTTTCGGCAACCAATTTGTTAAATACTAAATATCTTAACGATGATAGTTTTTCGCAATTCTCTACACGAGTTTCTCAATACACAGTTCAACCGCGCTACATCATATTTTCGATGAAATATAATTTGTAGTATTTTGATTGCAAAAAATATATTTTTTTGTGATTTGTTTAAAGAAGAATCAAATATCTTTGTGCTATATTATTAACGACTAAAAACGTGATCATGCGCAATTTTATATGGAGTTCTGCACTTTTATTTGCTGGAATGTTTGTTTCTTTCTCTCAAACAAACGGCATTGAAAAAGGAACCTATTTATCTAAAAATAAAGGAGAAAAGATTAAATTAAATTTATTAGATGATAATAAATACGAATTGGTTTTTTATTCTGGAGGTTATGAAATAAAAGGCGATTCTTTGGTTTTCATAAAAAGTAAAAAGGCAGAAAATAAATTTGACCTTTCTTTTGTTAAAGATAAAAATGCAAAAAAAGTTAAGATTAAATTTTTGAATCCTTCCTATTATTCTTTCTACATAGGAACTCAAAACGGTTCGGAATCGGTTCAATATCAAAAAATTGTAGATATTAAAACGAAAGTTGATCCAGAATGGAAAACGACCGATTTAGATTTTGAAATAGAAAAAGCTGATTTCCTTTATTTAGTTTATGAAGAGTATGGCGGAAAAAGCGATGTTAGCAAATATGCATTGCCAAAAGATGTTTCTGAGGTAACAATAAACTATGATTTGGCCGTTATAAGTGATTTAAATCTTGTTGGATCTTTTGATAAAAGAACAAAAGAATTGAAAATTTCTGATCAATTTGGAAAAGACCCTTTGGTATTTGTAAACGAAAAAGAGGAGAAGCCAGCTAAAGTTCCTACGGTTGTTCCTGTAGAAAATCAATCCATAACAAATTGGACTTATCCAGGAAAAGAAAATACTTTAATCAATGATGATTTTGGCTCTGGAGTTGCTGTGGATAGTGCAGCTGTAATAGTTGATGCTGCTTCGCCAGTCTATACGAAGTATGACTTTAAATTAAAAGTCGAAAACAATCTGAAAAAAGCAATCGAATCTACAAAAACGGTTAGCAATAAATTTTTGGTAGTTGTTGTTGACAGCAAAAATAAAACAGCAAAAGAAAGTTTTGATGCTTTTGTAAAAGAGCAGGAAACGCAGACGGGATATAATATGTATGATGCGTATAATGCACAATACGATACCTATAATTATTATATGGCTGGAGCCGATGATAAAAAATGGCTTAAAAACAATAAAATTACCAGCGATCCAAGTATAATTATTTTAAACGGAGAAGGAAGTCAGCTTGCTATTGCAAAATCAGATTTGGCGGCACAACAATATCAGTTTAGCTATTATGGAGATTTTTATAGAAAGCTTCAGAGAGCGAATGCTTTCCTTTTTATAGATAATGTTTTAAAGAATAAAAAAGCTTTAGATGCAGATTTAATTACCGCTTTTAATAAAGCAGCTTTATTAGAAGTATCTTATGATTATGAATCTGATAATTCTGTAAGCGATCCTAATTCGACTGAATTTGTAATTGCAAAAACGGCTTTAGATCAAAAAGCAGTGGCACAATCTTGGAAAAAACTGATCGAGGCGCATCAAAAGGATAAAGTTGTAAATATGTATTTGACAGAAACGATTATTAAAGAAATCAAAAACCAAGGATTTACAAAACAGCTTTTTAATACGGATAGAATTCTAAATGACACAGATTTCTTAGCAATTGATTATTTGCTAAAACATTCAGAGGATATTGAAAGTAAGCGTGCTGATTTTAATAGTAAACAAGGAGAACTTCACACTGTTGGAAATGTTGTTACTGAAATTTCAGATGCATTACAGCAAAATCTGTATCTTTCTCAAGATGGAGCTTCTGGAGAAATAAATAAAGAAAAAGTCAATTCGCTTTACAAAAGAATCATTGAATCTGGAAAAGGCAATTTTGATGTTTATAGAAATTACTTTTACTACTTAGCTCAAATTCAGGAAAATGATGGATCTAATGTAACTTTCTTAAAAGAGTTTAATACTTATTTTGATAAAACTTTAGCGGGAGCAAGCCCAATAGAGAAATTAGACGCAATTTTTTCAGGATTAGATTCTAGTTCAAGCTATTCTTATGATGGATGGAATTCGTTTAAAGACTATCATTCAAATCTTTCCAACAATGCAGCTTGGATGGTAGTAGAGAATTCTCAAAATGTGAATTTTGTTAAAGATGCCATCAAATGGTCTGAATATAGTTTGGTTGTAACCAAAAACAATCCTTATTATTTAGATACTTTGGCTCAATTGTATTATAAAGATGGTCAAACACAAAAAGCGATCGAAACACAAGTTTTGGCATTAAAGTTTATCACTGCGGATGTTGATGAAACAACTGCAAATCAAATGAAAGAAGTTCTAGCAAAAATGAGTAACGGAACTTATTAATAAAGAATTATAAGTATAAAATAAAAAGCCGATTTCTAATTTAGAAATCGGCTTTTTTATGTTTAGCTAAACTAAGATATCTAATAATCTAAGTCAGTCTATAAATCTAAATTTACAATCCGAATGCAGCTTTTACTTGGTCAACAAAATCAAGTTTTTCCCATGTAAACAATTCTACAGTAACTGTTTTTTCATTTCCGCCTGGAGCAGAGAAAGTTTTAGTTACAGTTTCTGGCTGACGTCCCATGTGTCCGTAAGCAGCAGTTTCGCTGTAGATTGGATTTCTTAATTTCAAACGTTGTTCGATAAAGTAAGGACGCATATCAAAGATAGCTTCTACTTTTTTAGCGATTTCACCGTTAGTTAAGTTTACTTTAGAAGTTCCGTAAGTTTCAATAAAGATTCCCATTGGCTCAGCAACTCCAATTGCGTAAGAAACCTGAACTAAGATTTCGTCAGCAACACCAGCAGCAACTAAGTTTTTAGCGATATGACGAGTTGCATAAGCAGCACTTCTATCTACTTTACTTGGATCTTTTCCAGAGAATGCACCACCACCGTGAGCACCTTTTCCACCGTAAGTATCAACGATGATTTTTCTTCCTGTTAAACCAGTATCTCCGTGAGGTCCTCCAATAACGAATTTTCCTGTTGGGTTAATGTGGTAGTTGATTTTATCGTTGAATAAATGAGCGTGCTCTGGGTTTTTAGCGATAATTCTTGGAATCAAGATTTCAACAACATCTTTTTTGATTTTAGCCAACATTGAAGCTTCTTCATCAAAATCATCGTGTTGAGTTGAGATAACAATTGCATCAATACGAGTTGGTTTGTTATCGTCGCTGTATTCTAAAGTTACTTGAGATTTAGCATCTGGACGTAAATACGTGATTTCTTTGTTTTCACGTCTTAAAATAGCTAACTCTTGTAATAATTTATGAGATAAATCTAATGCCAACGGCATGTAGTTTGCAGTTTCGTTTGTAGCGTAACCAAACATCATTCCTTGGTCACCAGCGCCTTGCTCTTCTGGCTTAGCTCTGTCTACACCTTGGTTAATGTCTGCAGATTGTTCGTGAATAGCTGAAAGAATTCCACAAGAATTAGCTTCAAACATGTATTCACTTTTAGTATATCCAATTTTACGGATTACCTCACGAGCGATTTGCTGAACATCAAGATAAGTATTCGATTTTACTTCACCTGCTAAAATCACCTGACCCGTTGTAACTAATGTTTCACAAGCTACTTTTGAATCAGCGTCAAATGCCAAAAAGTTGTCAATTAATGCATCCGAAATTTGATCTGCAACTTTGTCTGGATGCCCTTCACTAACAGATTCTGACGTAAATAAATAAGCCATAATAATGTAATAATAATATATTAGTTTTTAAAAATTCAGCAGGGAAAGTAATTGCTAAAAAGGGCTAAAGGAGAGTTCCTGCTTTAGCATTTTTTACTGCTGAAATGAATCTTTCAGCATTCATAATGAAACCATTTCATTATGAAGAGGTTGCAATCAGTTCAAATTTTTCCTCTGTTTCGGGTGCAAAGGTATGAAACCATTTTGATTTGCAAATTAAAGTTCAACTTTTTTTATTTTTTATAGCAGAAATTTAACAATAACATACTATTTTGATAGGGTAATAGAAGATATTTTGTTTTTTGTTTGGCTGATTCAAAAATAGTTCGCAACTTTGCCCCGTTAAAACAAAAGAAACAAATGAAATTTACAGTTTGCAATATGATGTCTTGTAAGATGCCGGAGTTATCCGCAGAGACGCTATTGTAATTGTTTTTCAATAAAATATAAATAGAACCTCTGCCAAACCGCAGAGGTTTTTTTTATTGCAAAAATGAAACCTGTAAGATTTTTTTTAAACCAAAAAAACACTAATTAATCAGTAAAAAAGAAATGAAGAAAAATGTACTAATCGTTTTAGGTCTTGTGACTTTTTCAGGACTTTATGCTCAAGACAACAAAAAAGAGCAGGATAGTTTAAAAAACAACGAACTGTCTGAAGTTACTATTATTGGATCAAGAAGTAAAAACAGAGTAAAAACAGACGTGCCAGTTCCGGTTGATGTTTTTAACGTATCAGAAATAACAAAAGGAGCGCCGCAAACAAGCGTAACTCAAATTTTAAATTATGTTGCGCCGTCGTTTACGAGTAATCCAACATCTACGGCAGATGCAACAGATCACGTTGATCCAGCACAATTAAGAGGATTAGGGCCAGATCAGGTTCTGATTTTAGTAAATGGAAAAAGAAGACATACAAGTGCTTTAGTAAATATAAACGGATCGCCAGGTAGAGGATCGGTTGGAACAGACTTAAATGCAATTCCGTCTTTCGCTATTGAAAGAATTGAAGTTTTAAGAGACGGAGCTGCCGCGCAATACGGTTCTGATGCAATTGCTGGAGTAATCAATATTGTTCTGAAAAAGAATGCTAATTATTTGACTGGAGGAATTCAATACGGAGCAAATCTATCTTCGGGATCAAATAATTTTGAAGGAGGCGCAGACGGACAAACGGCTCAAATCGATTTAAACTACGGAACTTCATTAGGAAAACCAGGAAGTTTCTTGAATGTGACTGGAACTGCTGTGACTAGGCAAGCAACAAGTAGAGCAGGAATTAGAAGTAATCCAATTTTTAATGCTTACAATGCGGTCGAAAATAGAGCAGCACAAGATGGTGTAGAAATCAACTCTTTGTTTAGCAATATTAATACGACTACAAATTCAGCTCAGATTTTGTCTTCTTTGAAACAATATGCTCCACAAGTGGGCTATTTTACACCAGCGCAACAAAATGCTATTGCATCAGCAGCAACAATTGGACAAATGCAAACGGCTTTAAATTTTGATGTAACAAATAATGAATTGGCTTATAGAGGTCAGCAGAGAAGCGATTATAATATGAGTGTTGGACAGTCAGAATTGGCTGCGGGACAATTGTATTTCAATGCTAAATATCCTTTGAGCGAAACCACTTCTTTATATTCTTTTGGCGGGGTTTCTTATAGAAGCGGTAAATCGTATGCATTCAACAGATTGCCAAATGGTTCTGGAACTTTCACGCAAGTGTACCAAGACGGATTCCTGCCAGAAATTGAGTCAAAAATTTTAGACGCTTCAGGAGCGGTTGGAATAAATACGCAATTATTTGGCTTTGATACCGATTTAAGCACCAACTTAGGAACAAACTCATTTACTTATGATGTGAACAATACAATCAATGCGACTTTGGGAACGAACTCTCCATTTAGTTTTGATGCAGGAAAAGTTTCGTTTTTACAAAGTACAACCAATTTAGATTTCAGCAAAAAATATGATGTTCTTTCTGGATTAAACGTAGCTTTTGGAGGTGAATTCAGATATGAAAACTACCAAATTAAAGCAGGAGAAGAAGCTTCTTACGGATTATATGACGTAAACGGAGCTTTAGTTTCTGGAATTTTGCCAAGCAATTCGCCATTAATCGTAACAGACTTTTTTGGAAACAAACGTGGAGCAGGAGCCCAAGGATTTTCTGGATTTCAGCCTTCAGATGCTAAAGAGAAAGACAGACAAAGTGGTGCTGCTTATATAGATTTAGAATTGAATGCTACAGAAAAATGGTTGGTGAATGGAGCGGCACGTTATGAAAACTATTCAGATTTTGGAAGTACAGTTACTTTCAAATTGGCCTCTCTTTTAAAATTAACAGATAATATCAATTGGAGAATTTCTGGACAAACAGGATTTAGAGCACCTTCTTTACAGCAAAGATATTTTGAATCTAGTTCAACTCAATTTATAAACGGGGCTCCATATCAAGTTGGATATTTTACAAACGATTCTCAAGCTGCAAAAAGTATTGGTATTGAAAGTTTAAAACCAGAAAAATCAAAAAGCATCAGTACAGGATTTACATTTAAAATTCCTGAAGCTAACATAACCATTGCAACAGATGCTTATTTTACAAGAATCAACGACAGAATTGTATTGTCTGGACAGTATTCTAGACCAACAGATGCACAAATCGGTGCTGCAACTTCTCCAGAACAAGCAGAAGCATTGACTTTGTTTCAACAAGCATTTGACTTGAAAGGTGTAGAAAGAGCTTCATTCTGGACCAACGGAATCGATTCTGAAACAAAAGGAATTGATTTGGTTATTTCTCAGAAATATGATGTCATTCAAGATTTCGTTATCAGAAATGATTTTGCATTTAGTTTCAACGAAACCAAAAGAGTAGGCGATTTGCATGTGCCGAAATCAATCGTTGATGCAGGAGGAGAACCATATATTTATTCATTCTTCCCAGAATCAAGCCGAGTATATTTAGAAGAAGCAATTCCGAAAGTGAAAGCCAATTTAATGACCACTTTCAGTATTAAAAAACTGGATATTTATTTAAGAAACAGTTATTTCGGAAAAGTAACAGATCCAGGAGCAACAGATGTTAATTTAGACGGATTTTCTTCTGTGTACGAGCATCCAGAATACAGCGCAAAATTGGTTACCGATTTATCTTTAGGATATCAAATCAACGAGCATTTTAGAGCAACAATTGGAGTTAATAATATAGGAGATGTTTATCCAGACAGAAATAATCCTTCAACTCCTGCATTTACAAATACAACTCCAACATTGTCTCCAGCGCCAAGTACCGATTTGACAAATGCGAATCAGTTTGCATATTCAAGAGCAGTTTCTCAATTTGGATTGAACGGAAGATTTGGTTTTGCTCGTTTGAGCTTTAAATTCTAATTAAAATGAATCTCTTTCAAGTCTTTCAAATAAAGGCTTGAAAGAGATTTCAAAAAAATAAAACATAAAAAATTTGATTTTAATTTGGTGGTTTAAAAATATTTACTACTTTTACTCTATAGAAATAGTCGAGTTTAAAAAATAAGATTAATTAATACAAAAATGAAAGCAATAGCAAAAAGAAATATGATGTGTTGTAAGATGATGCAAATGTGCATCCCACATTGCTGTTGCCAAAAGTGAAAGAGTAAATCTTTGTTATAGTTAAGCTATAGCCCTTTTGGTCGCCATCCGAAAGGGCTTTTTTTATTCCAACTCATTTAAAATTAAAAATCATGAAAACATTAAATTCAATCGCAATAGAATATTTATTAAGAAACAATTCTCAAAATAACGATAATACATCTGAAGAGATAAAAAGAGAAATTTCAAGAATAAACGCAGAACAGAATAAAAGTCAAAAATCACTGCTATTTCAGATGTATGAATTAGAGGAAGAAGCAGAAGAATTTTTCGCTTAAATCTAAATTCAATTTCAAAAATCAAATTACAATATAACGTATTAACAATATTAAAAAAACTAAGAAATCATGAGTACTCAAAAATTTGCAACAAACGCATTACACGCAGGCCACGACGTTACTAAAAATTCAGGAACAAGAGCAGTGCCAATTTATCAGACATCATCATATGTATTTAACAACGCAGATCATGCGGCCAATTTATTTGGTCTTGCCGAAGCTGGATTTATTTACACCAGATTAAATAACCCAACAAATGATGTTTTAGAACAGCGACTGGCAGCGCTTGAAGGCGGAATTGGAGCGGTAGTAACTGCTTCTGGAGCATCAGCTATTTCTACAACATTATTAACTTTATTGAAAGCAGGAGACCATATCGTAGCGTCAAACAGTTTGTATGGCGGAACTTATAATCTTCTTAAAGTTACACTACCAAGATTAGGAATCACAACAACTTTTGTTGATCCTTCAAAACCTGAAAACTTCACTAAAGCAGCTAAAGAAAATACACGAGCTTTCTTTGTAGAATCTCTTGGAAATCCAAAATTAGATGTACTCGATTTAAAAGCAATTTCGGCAGAAGCCAAAGCATTCAAAGTGCCATTTATAGTAGATAATACAGTTGCGACACCTTATTTATTAAACCCAATTAAATATGGTGCCGATATTGTTATTCATTCCTTAACTAAATATATCGCAGGAAACGGAACTTCATTAGGAGGCGTTATCATTGATGCTGGAAACTTTGACTGGGCAAACGGAAAATTTCCTGAATTTACCGAGCCATCTGCAGGATACCACGGATTAGTATATCATGAAGCTTTAGGAAATGCAGCTTTTATAGCAAAAGCTCGAATTGAAGGTCTGCGTGATTTTGGTGCTGCTTTGAGTCCATTTAATGCTTTTCAGATTATTCAAGGGCTAGAAACACTTCCAATCCGAATTAAGAAACATAGTGAAAATGCTTTGGCTCTGGCCGAATGGTTAGAAAAACAAGATGAGGTGGTTTGGGTAAATTATCCAGGCTTGAAATCGAGCAAATACAATGCTTTGGCTAAAGAATATTTGCCAGAAGGCCAAAGTGGTGTTATCACTTTCGGATTAAAAGGAGGTTTTGACGCTGCGAAAAAAGTAGTAGACGATACCAAATTATTCTCTTTGTTGGCCAATATTGGTGATACAAAATCGCTAATTATTCATCCAGCAAGTACTACGCACCAGCAATTAACAGAAGAAGAACAATTAGAAACAGGAGTTTCAAAAGATTTAGTTCGTCTGTCTGTGGGAATTGAAGATATCGAAGATTTAATTGCAGATCTGCAAGCTGTTTTTGAGAGCGTTTCTGTTTCTCAATTCAGCATCAATAAAAATTAGGTTTTTTTGTTTTTTGTTTGAAAAATTGCCTTTAGCGAGTGGTTTTGCTAAAGGTAATTTTTTATGAAAAGCATCTTTATAAAAAAAATAAACCATATAAGGCATATAAGTTCATTTAATTGCTTGCGTCACAATTTACACGCACAGAAATTAGCCAATCCGAAAATGAACTTATATTACTTATATGGTTTTAAAAAAAATTAAAATGTTAGAAATTATGTCAAAGCTTAAAATAAACATTATCCTTTTCGGAATTGGAAATATCGGAAGTACTTTGATTAATCAGATTGTTGAAAGTCAGGAGTTTTTCCTGGAAAGCAAAAACGTCGATTTTCATTTTCCCATAATAACCAATTCGACAGTTGCTTTTTTTGAAAAAGAAGGAGTTGGCTATGCTTGGGAAACCAATTTTAGACAATTGGCAGTTCCTTTTAAAGTAGAAGATATTGTCGAATTTGCTCAAGAAAATGAATTCGAAAACCTGATTGCCGTAGATGCAACCGCCAGCGATGAATTGGTGAAGCATTACAACACGTTAATCAAAAACGGATTCAATATTGTAGCGGTAAACAAAAAAGCCAATACGCTCCCAATTGACTTATATAAAGAACTACGAGCAGATCTTAAAAAGTACGACAAGGAGTTTTTGTATGAAACCTCAGTAGAAAGCGGAATTCCAGTTTTGCAAACCTTAAGAGATTTGTATTATTCGGGTGAAAAAATCACTAAGATTCGTGGCGTTTTCTCTGATAATCTGAGTTATGTCTTTAATCGATTTTCATCGGAAGATGTTTCGTTTTCATCGGTTTTAAAAGATGCGAGCCTTTTAGGATTAATGAAATCAAATTTTAAAGAAGATCTTTCAGGAAACGACACGGCAAGAAAGCTTTTGATATTGGCCAGAGAAATAGGAAAAGATT
The DNA here is from genome assembly GCF_042436695.1 of Flavobacterium sp. HJSW_4. Taxonomy (NCBI): domain Bacteria; kingdom Pseudomonadati; phylum Bacteroidota; class Flavobacteriia; order Flavobacteriales; family Flavobacteriaceae; genus Flavobacterium; species Flavobacterium sp. HJSW_4. Next base: position 31,409 of record NZ_JBHNPP010000027.1, on the reverse strand, counting down.
TTGAGCTTTCAGACATTACAATCAAGCCTTTTATAACCGAAGAACATTTGGAGAAAAATGGAGTGTTAAATAAAGACGCTGTCGATAAATCTTTTAAGATCGCCAAAATTACGCAAGCAGAAAATCATGTGTTGAGATATGTAGGAGAATTTGATGTAGAAAAAGGCACTTTGGAAGTCAAATTAATCTCGGAACCAACAGATTCTCCAATCGGACAATTGAAAGGTTCTGACACCATTTTTGAAATTTTCACTAAATCTTATGCTGATATTCCGATCGTAATTCAGAGTGCTCCGCCATGCAAACAAGCAATTTCTAGAGGAATTATAACTGATATTTTGAAAATTGCGGAGCGAATTAGGAGTAAAGAAGCGGTTTGGCTGTAATTTTTTAGTTAAAAAAAAGATAAAAGAGAAAAAAGTTCTTTGATAAATTGATTTGTCAAATGGAATTATGAAGGAAAATCGGCTTATTTTGTAAGTTTTTTACTTGTATTATTTCGTTTTCGTTTTTGTAAGATGTTTTTTGTCGTTAAAAAACACATTTTCAACGGATTTTGTAATTAAATTCTTGAATTTTATTTGTGTAATAAGAAAAATATTTGCATATTTGTTATACCCAAAAACTACTAGAAATCAAATGAACTTAAAAGTCAACAAAATGTTTTGTGCCATTTCGGTTAAGACCGAGGCTGGGGTGTCTATTGCTAAAAAATTGTAAGAATACAATAATAATATAGTAAGAGCCTCCTAAGAAATATTTTAGGAGGCTTTTTAATTTAATAAAAATGCAGAATTTAAAACAACAATATAAATCACAGATGAATAAATCCTTACAGATGAACACGAAGATGTTTGCTGTCGCGCTTATTTGCGTGAACGTCTGTTGATACTAAAAGTATAAATGAGTTTAAAAACTTAAACCCTTTTGGTATCTAAAAAATCCAAAAGGGTTTTTTTATTCATTAAAACGAATTAACAAAAAGATAAACGAGAAATAAAGATTATAAAACACAACTTAACTAAAACTTATCATCATGAGCAAATTGAACTACTTCGCAGAAAAAATTTCTAAATTGAAAAACAGAAGGACAAAAAATAGTAATCCGCCGCCAACAAATGAATTGGCTCACCCAAGATTCGGAATCACAGAGGAAGATAAAAATACTTTGAAAAAAGTACCAAACTCTTTATTGTTTTTGATGTATTCAAAAGAAAATGAAACGCTTTTTATCTAAACGGAAAAGCATCATAAATTAGGGTAAAACCTGCTTAATTTTACTGGGCATTTTTGTTCGGTAAATTTTTGCGTATAATAGTTTTTGCTACAGTAAGTCACAGAAATTTAACAAACACTTTTAGATAAAATTTGTTTGTTATAGAAATTAGTAGTTAATTTGCACTCGTTAAGTTCAAACAAATATTGAAATGTTATAAAGAAAGGACGAGGGATTAGACCCGATGAAGCCTTAGCAACCCTTCGGTAAAACGAAGAAGGTGCTACATTCTACCACGCCAAACGTGGAAAGATAACAACAAGATTTTTTCTAGTTAAACCTAGTTTTTCTTTCTAATATTTCCATATACAAATCAATAATACAACAGATTTGAAATTGGAAAATATACCAAATCCCATTATAATTCAAGATTTCATCACAGAAAGTGGTGCAAATTATCATTCTATACCATTAAGTTTTACGCTGGCGGGTCAACCTTTGCACAGCGCGCCTATTGTTTTGGTTAATCATGCTTTAACTGGAAATTCGCAAGTTACTGGCGAAAATGGCTGGTGGAATGACTTAATTGGCGAAGGTAAAACCATTGATACTGCTGTTTATACCGTTTTAGCATTTGATATTCCTGGAAACGGAAGCAACTCTTTTTTAATCGACAATTATCATGACTTTACGGCCAGAGACATTGCAAGAATCTTTATCGAAGGCGTAAAAGCTTTAAATATCGAAAAGCTTTTTGCAGTTATTGGAGGTTCTGTTGGTGGTGGAATTGCTTGGGAAATTTTAGCTTTAGCGCCAAACATCACAGAAAATCTTATTCCGATTGCGAGCGATTGGAAATCTACAGATTGGCTTATTGCAAATTGCTTCTTGCAAGAGCAAATTCTAAACAATTCTTCAAAACCAATCGAAGACGCGAGAATACATGCCATGCTTTGTTACCGTTCGCCAGAATCATTTAAAGAAAAATTTCAGCGAACCATCAATCAAGATCTTTTGATTTTTAATATCGAAAGCTGGTTAGCACATCACGGAAAAAAATTGCAGAAAAGATTCCAATTATCTTCTTATAAATTAATGAATCAGTTGCTTAAAACAATTGATATTACTAGAAATAGTGAAAGTTTTGAAAACTTAATGTCTCAAACAAAAGCTTCAATTCATATTGTCGGAATCAATTCGGATTTGTTTTTTACAGCAAAAGAAAACGTAGAAACCTACGAAGAATTGAAGAAGTTTAAAGACAATGTTTTCTATAGCGAAATTGATTCGGTTCACGGACATGACGCTTTTTTAATCGAGTACAAACAATTAGATCATTTACTTGCCGACATTTTTAAGGCAGAAACAATAAAGAAATAAAATGAAAGTATTAAAATTTGGAGGTAAATCATTAGCAAACGGAGAAGGACTTAACAAAGTTGTTTCTATCATTTCTGATAAAGTAAATCAAGGTGAAAAAATTGCAGTTGTAGTTTCTGCGCGCGGAAATGCGACAGACGAATTGGAATTTATCTTAAGCATTGCTGCTAAAAATGGCAGCTACAAAGAATTATTAGAGAATTTTAAAAAATATCAAATCTCAGATTACCCACAAGTTGATTTGTCTGAAGAATTTAATGTCTTAGATAAACTTTTTGAAGGTGTAAGCTTAATTGGCGATTACAGCAAAAAAATCAAAGATCAGATTTTGTCTAAAGGAGAATTGCTTTCTGCTAAATTATTGACGGCTATTTTGTTGGAAAAAGGAATTCCAGCCAATTTTGTTGATACAAGAGATTTATTGAAAACCGATTCTAAATTTGGCGACGCACAGCCTTTAGAACAGCTTTCGAAGAAAAACGTAGTCAATTATTTTAAAGAGCATAACGGAGAAACGGTTAATATAGTTACAGGTTTCATTGGATCTAATAACAACAACGACACAACTACTTTAGGTAGAAATGGCAGTAACTATACCGCTTCGTTAATCGCAAATTATTTAAATGCTGAAGAATTACAAAACTTCACGCACGTAGACGGAATCTACACTGCAAATCCTGATTTGGTTGCAGATGCTAAGAAAATCGAATATTTATCGTTTAATGAAGCAAATGAGTTGGCAAATTTCGGTGCAACGATTCTTCATGCCAAAACGATTATTCCTTTGTTAGAAAAGAATATTCCGTTGCGAATTTTAAATACATTCAATCACGAAAATCGCGGAACTTTAATCACTTCAGATTCTTCTAAAGAAGGAATTAAAACGCTTTCTGTTTTAGAAAATGTTTCTCTTGTAAATCTTGAAGGACGCGGATTACTTGGGAAATCAGGAGTTGATGCCCGAATTTTTAAAGTAATGGGTGATCACAATATCAGCGTGAGTATCATTTCGCAAGGTTCTTCAGAAAGAGGAATCGGATTGGTTGTAGCAACTGATAAAGCAACAACTGCGGTTGTGGAATTAGAAAAAGAGTTTGAAAATGACTTTTATTCTAAAGATGTAAATCAGATTACGGTAACAGACAATGTATCGGTAATTTCGATTATTGGTCAGGATTTGAGTACTTTTCATAAACCATACACGGCTTTAATCAAAAATAAAATTGTTCCGATTTTGTTTAATAATACCGTTACAGGCAAAAACGTGAGTTTGGTTGTTAAGAAAGAAGAATTAAACAAAGCTTTAAATGTAATTCACGGTGAGATTTTTGGAGTTTCTAAAAAGATCAACATTGCTATTTTCGGCCACGGATTAGTGGGAGGAACTTTGATTAATCAAATTTTAGAATCGGCTTCAGCGATTGAAAAACGTAAAGATATTAGGCTGAATGTGTTCGCTATAGCGAATTCTAAAAAGGTGCTTTTAAACAAATACGGCGTTACAAACAACTGGAAAGAAGATATTCAAACAAAAGGCGAAGCTTATACGATAAAAGATATTATCGCTTTCGCGAACGAGCATCATTTAGAAAACTTGATCGCGGTTGATAACACAGCAAGTGCGACTTTCGTAGAAAACTATATTCCGCTTGTAGAAAACAGTTTCGACTTGATTTCTTCAAATAAAGTAGCAAATACGCTAAGTTATGGTTTCTATAAAGAGCTAAGAAGCGCTTTAGAAGAAAATCAAAAGAATTATTTATACGAAACCAATGTTGGTGCAGGTTTACCGTTAATTGATACAATTAAATTATTACACCTTTCAGGAGAAAATATCACTAAAATTAAAGGAGTTTTCTCTGGAACATTGAGTTATTTATTCAATAATTTCTCTGCGAAAGATGCGCCTTTCAGCGAAATCTTGCAGGAAGCAATTGATAACGGATATACAGAACCAGATCCGCGTGAGGATTTATGCGGAAATGATGTTGGAAGAAAATTATTAATTTTAGCTAGAGAATTGGATTTGCAAAATGAGTTTGAAGAAATCTCAATTCAAAATTTAATTCCAGAGCACTTACGTGAAGGAAGTGCAGCTGATTTCTTGACGAAATTGAAAGAATTCGATCCAATTTATGCTAAAATAAAAGCAGAACAACAGCCAAATCACGTGTTGAGATACATTGGTGAATTGTCTGGAGATTTGCAGAATGATAAAGGAAATTTAGAAGTAAAATTAGTTTCGGTTCCATCAGACACAGCGCTTGGCGGATTAAAAGGCTCTGATTCATTCTTCGAAATTTATACAGAATCTTACGGAGATCGTCCAATCGTTATTCAAGGAGCTGGTGCAGGTTCTGCAGTAACGGCGAGAGGAGTTTTCGGAGATATTTTGAGATTGTCTGATAAAGGATAATTGATTTTTAATTTTAGATTTTAGAGTTCAGATTTTAGATTTGAACGAAAACAAAACAAAAAAATAACAACACAATGAAAGTAACTTTAAACAGAGTAAACGACGCATTTCATTTTAAAGTAAAAAATGAACGCGGACACATAGTTGACGTTGACAGCAGAGCCGAATTTGGCGGAAGCGATTTAGGCGCAAGTCCAATGGAATTAGTTTTAATGGGAGTTGCAGGATGCAGCGCTATCGATATGATTTCAATCTTGAAAAAACAGCGTCAGGAAATCACTTCTTTCAATGCTGAGGTTGAAGGTACGCGAGTTCAAATCGAAGAAGCTAAACCTTTTAAAGAAATCGATGTGGTTTTTTATTTAGAAGGAGAAATCAATCCGGAAAAAGCAAAAAAAGCGGCGCAACTTTCTTTCGAAAAATACTGTTCAGTAGCCAAAACGGTTGAGCCAACAGCAACAATTAAATACAAAGTAGTTTTAAACAACGAAGCTTTGTAAAATTAGAAAATGAGTTAATTAGATAATTAATTCTGAACAATTTGAATTTAAGCTCAGGTTTTAACGTGGAACCTGAAACTTGAAACAAAAAAAACAAAAAAATAACAACACAATGAATACAGAAGAATTTGGTTTTGAAACACAAGCCATTAGAACACAATTAGAAAGATCGCAATATTTAGAACATTCGGTGCCTTTGTACCTTTCATCAAGCTTCGTTTTTGAAGATGCTGAAGACATGAGAGCTTCTTTTACAGAAGAAAAAGAAAGAAATATTTACAGCCGTTTCAGCAATCCAAATACAACTGAGTTTGTGGATAAAATTTGCAAAATGGAAGGTGCTGAATCAGGTTATGCTTTTGCAACAGGAATGGCAGCAGTATATTCTACTTTCGCGGCGTTATTGAATTCTGGAGATCATATTGTTTCTGCAAGCAGTGTTTTTGGATCAACTCACGCTTTGTTTATGACTTATTTTCCAAAATGGAATATTGAAACGTCTTATTTCGAAATCAATAAGCCAGAAACAATCGAGAGTTTTATTAAACCAAACACCAAAATATTATATGCTGAATCTCCAACAAATCCTGGAGTTGATGTAATTGACTTAGAATTGTTAGGAAATATTGCTAAAAAACACAATTTGATTTTAGTTATCGATAACTGTTTTGCAACGCCATATTTACAGCAGCCAATTAAATTTGGAGCACATTTAGTAATTCACTCAGCCACAAAATTAATCGACGGACAAGGTCGTGTTCTTGGTGGTGTTACTGTTGGAAACGCAGATTTAATCAGACAGATTTATTTATTCTCTAGAAATACAGGTCCAGCTTTAGCGCCATTTAATGCTTGGGTTCTTTCAAAAAGTTTAGAAACATTGGCAGTTCGTGTGGACAGACATTGCGAAAATGCTCTAAAAGTGGCTGAATTTTTAGAAAGCCATCCAAATGTAAATAGCGTAAAATATCCTTTCTTAAAATCGCATCCGCAATATGAAATCGCTAAAAAACAAATGAAAGCGGGTGGAAACATCATTGCATTTGAAATTAAAGGCGGAATCGAAGCGGGAAGAAAATTCTTGAACGCAATTAAACTTTGCTCATTATCAGCAAATATTGGAGATACAAGAACAATTGTAACACATCCAGCTTCTACAACGCACAGCAAATTATCTGAAGAAGATCAATTGGCAGTTGGGATCACGCAAGGTTTAGTTCGTGTTTCTGTTGGTTTAGAAACTGTTGAAGATGTAATTGCAGATTTAAAACAAGCGTTGGCTTAAAACATAAAATATAATACTTTTGAAGGGCTATTTTTTTTAAATAGCCCTTTCTTGTTATTGAGAGAATCGCTTTTTAAATTTTAGTTTTACAAAACATGAAAAAACCAAGATTGCTATTATTGTCAGATTTATTTGGAGGCAATCCCGAATGGATTCAGAACTACATCGAAATTTTAGAACCTAAATTTCAAATTCAATATTATGATGTTTTAAAATTAGCTGAGATTGATTCATTAATTGATGAAAAGGAAATACACAATCAATTTTTGAATGGTGGAATTGAAAAGGCTGTGACTAATTTATTGAATTCAGAAAAGGAAAATGTTGCAATTCTGGGTTTCAGTATTGGCGGAACAATTGCTTGGAAAGCTTCTTTAGGAGGTTTAAAAGTGAAAGAATTAGTTGCTGTCTCTTCAACAAGACTGCGTTTTGAAACCGAAATGCCTAATTGTAAAATCAAGGTTTATTTTGGAGAGAAGGATTTAAATGCGCCAAATTATAATTGGTTTCTAGATTTAAAAATTTCAAATCAGATTATTGAAAATCAGGGACATCTTTTGTATCAGGAGAAAGAAAATGCTTTTCTTATTTGTAGTGGTTTTTTGTAATTAATCCAGTAAAAGTCTATTTTTGTTTTAGCTAAGAAATATTCTTGGTATTTCTTCTTTCCTTTAGTAGGTTTAATTTTCATAGCGAAGTAATCTGATAGATTTAGTAGAATTTAACTTTATTCGTTGTGATAGTTCCAACAAAAAGCATACTTTTGTCATTCAATAATTTGCAAGGATTTGGTCGGAGATTAAATGCTGCAATCTAAATTTTACATTAGTGCTTTCAAAGAAAACAAAATACGGAATAAAAGCTTTAACCTATTTGGCCAGAAGAGAAAATAACGATCCTGTACAAATAGCTGAAATTGCAAAAAGTGAACATATTTCGATTAAGTTTTTGGAAAGTATTTTGTTATTGCTTCGAAACTCAGGTTTTCTAGGAGCAAAAAAAGGAAAAGGCGGCGGTTATTATCTAATAAAAGATCCAAAAGATATTAGCATGGCGAAAGTCTATAGGATTCTAGAAGGTCCAATCGCATTGTTGCCTTGTGCAAGTCATAATTTCTACGAAAGATGTGATGACTGCGATGACGAAACAACTTGTGCCGCACGACGTTTAATGACAGAAGTTCGTGATAATACACTTAAAATATTAGAAAGTAATTCTTTGGCAGATATTGCATTCTAAAAAAAATAAACCATATAAGTAATATAAGTCCATTTTAGACTTTGCGTAAAGTTTGATTAAATGAACTTATATTACTTATATGGTTGAAAAATTTATCTTAAAATATCAATTTATATCCAGCCATGAAAAGCATTACAGCAATTGCATTTCTAAGGAATTGATCTGGAACTTTTCCGCTTAACATGCTTCCCATATAAATTCCAGGCAACGAGCCCATTAATAATTGGCCAAGTAATCCTATATCTAAATTTCCCATAGAAGCGTGTCCAAGACCTGCAACTAGAGTTAATGGAACAGCGTGTGCAATTTCGGTTCCAACCAAACGAGGAGTCGGTAAAAGCGGATAAAGGAAAAATAAAGTTACGGTTCCTAATGCTCCGGCGCCAATAGAAGTTAAAGTTACGGTAGCTCCTAATAAAACTCCAATGCCGATAGTCAGCATATTTTGAGTTGTACTTTCACTATGAAATTTATCTCCAGCATGTTTTTGAGAAAAAACTAAAAGCTTCTGTTTAAATATAATTGCTACTGAAGTAAATAATAAAGCCCATCCTAAACTGTACTTAATGACTTTATTGATAGTTTCAATATCAGTTTTAATACTGTTTAAAATCCATAACGTAATTAAAGCAGCAGGGACACTTCCTAAAGTCAGCCAACCGGTAATTTTCCAATTGATATTTCCTTTTTTGTTGTGAACAAATACGCCACCCGCTTTTGTAAAAGCAGCGTAAAGTAAATCAGTTCCAACGGCTTTTGTTGGAGGAATTCCGAAATACAATAAAATAGGAGTCATAAGTGAGCCTCCGCCTACTCCTGTTAACCCGACAATAAATCCAACTACTAAACCTGCTATTACAAGACCAATCTGAAAATCCATGAAAAAATATTTGCTGCTAAAATAATAACAATTTTATAATTATCCTATGGATTTGGTAGAGATTAAATGCGTATTTTTGTGAATCACAAAATTTGAGACTGTTGTTAAAATAATAGTAAGCAACATTTAATTTGTTAAAATAATCACTAATTCTTTTTTAAATGTCTTTTATCTTGGTTTATAAGATGATAGCTGATGCAAAAAAGTAAATATATTGTTTTGATATTTCGAAATATATAGTACTTTTGCAAAGTAATCTACTAAGCCGATAGGGTAATGGATTTTTGAGAATAAAAAACAATTCTTAAAATATGGAAAATGAGCTTAAATTAAACAATGCGATAGTAAAGTCTGATTCTTTATCAAAAGAAAGATTGTGGGTCGCAATACCAGTTGTTTTGTTGTTAGGTTTGGCAGTTACATTAGTTTATAATCATCACGCCGAATTTTCGTGGGATGGTTTTGTTCAGGGATTTGATGAAAACCTTTTGGTGTTTTTCTTAATTGGTGTTTTTGCACAATTAGTAGACGGCGCTTTAGGAATGGGATATGGAGCAACTTCTACGTCATTTTTATTGGCTTATGGAGTTTCGCCAGTTTTGAGTAGTACGGCAGTTCACGTTTCAGAGATGTTTACAACTGGAGCATCGGCGCTTTCGCACCACCGCTTTGGTAACATCAATAAAAAATTGGTAAAGCATCTATTGATTCCTGGAGTTTTAGGATCAATTACAGGAGCTTATTTATTATCTGATGTGATTGATGGAGATATTATTAAGCCATTTATTGCGGTTTACATGATTATTCTGGCGGTTGTAATCATCAGAAAGGCTCTTAGAAAAAGTGTTGTAAAAAAGAAAACTAAAAAACTAGGCGTTTTAGCAGTGTTTGGAGGTTTTATGGATTCTGTTGGAGGAGGAGGCTGGGGCCCGATCGTAACTTCGACATTATTAGGAAGAGGAAGAAATCCGAAATATACTATTGGGTCTGTGAATGCAGCAGAGTTTGCGATTTCGTTTGCAAGCGGAATCACTTTCATGCTTTTTGGCGGAATTCATGGCTGGCAGATTATTATAGGATTGATTTTAGGAGGAGTTATTTCAGCGCCAATTGCGGCTTATTTGGTAAATAAAATTAAAAGAAAACCAATGATGGTTGCGGTTGGGGTTCTAATTATATTATTGAGTTTAAAAACATTATCTAAATTATTGTAAAAGATAATTTTAGAAAGGAGAGATTATGAGTGCGAGCATTGTACAAGAATTATTAGAAAAAACAAAAGATCTTTCGCTTGACGAAACCTTAGTTTTTTTAGCAAAAGAATTTCCGGGAAAAGTGATTTTTTCTACGTCTTTTGGTCAGGAAGATCAGGTAATTACTGATTTTATTGCAAAAAGTAACACCGATATTACGGTATTTACTTTAGACACAGGAAGATTATTTCAGGAAACTTACGATGTTTTTCATAAAACATTAAAAAAATATAAAAGACCAATCGAAGTGTTTTTTCCAGAAGCGGCTTCAGTTGAAAATCTTTTGAAAACAAAAGGACCAAACAGTTTTTACGATTCGGTTGAAAACAGAAAAGAATGTTGTTTTATTCGAAAAGTGGTTCCGTTAAGAAAAGCTTTGGCAGGAAATTCAGTTTGGATTACGGGTTTAAGAGCAGAACAATCAGAAAACAGACAAGATTTAAGTTTGTTTGAATACGATGGAGGTTTCGAAATCATCAAATTCAATCCGTTGCTAAAATGGACTTTAGAGGAGGTTGAAACCTATCTTTCAGAAAATAATGTTCCTCAGAATGCTTTACACAAACAAGGTTTCGTAAGTATTGGATGCGCACCTTGTACGAGAGCGATTTTCCCAGGTGAAGATATCAGAGCCGGAAGATGGTGGTGGGAATCAAGCCATAAAGAATGTGGACTTCATAGCGCTAAGAAAGAGTAAGTAGAAGAAAGAAGCAAGAGGCAAGACTTCTTAATAGATTATAGAATAAAGAAGTGGAGATTTTAGATCAGGGGAAAAACTTGAAACTTGAAACAAAATTTTCACAAATAAAATATCAAACAAAAACACAATGAGTTCAGTATTAAAAACAAACGCTTTAGAGAGTGAAGCGATATACATTTTCAGAGAAGTAATTTCACAGTTTGACAAACCGGTTTTACTTTTCTCAGGAGGAAAAGATTCTATTACATTGGTGCGTTTAGCGCAAAAAGCATTTTTCCCTGCTAAAATTCCGTTTCCTCTATTGCACGTTGATACGGGACACAATTTCCCTGAAACGATTGCTTTCAGAGATAAATTGGTAGAAGAATTAGGTTTAGAGTTGATCGTTCGTAATGTTCAGGATGCTATTGATGAAGGGAAAGTAGTTGAAGAAACTGGAAAATATTCAAGCCGTAACAGCTTACAGACTACAACACTTTTGGATGCAATTGAAGAATTCAAGTTTGATGCTTGTATTGGTGGTGCGCGTCGTGATGAAGAAAAAGCAAGAGCTAAAGAACGTATTTTCTCTGTTCGTGATGATTTCGGACAATGGGACGAGAAAAATCAGAGACCTGAATTGTTTGATATCTTAAATGGAAAAATCGAAAATGGTCAAAACGTTCGTGTTTTCCCAATTTCAAACTGGACAGAATTAGATGTTTGGAGCTATATCGAAAAAGAACAAATCGAGATTCCATCAATCTATTTCTCACATAAAAGAAAAGTTTTTTTGAGAGACGGTTTAATCTGGTCGCATTCTCCTTTTGTGTACCAAGAAGAAGACGAACAAATCGAAGAAAGAATTGTTCGTTTTAGAACCGTTGGAGATATGAGTTGTACAGCTGCTGTTGAATCGTATGCAGCAACAATCGAAGAAGTAGTTGGCGAAATCAGATCATCAACAATTTCTGAAAGAGGAGCTAGAATCGACGACAAACGTTCTGAAGCTGCAATGGAAAAAAGAAAACAACAAGGATATTTTTAAGTTGTTGGTTGATAGTTTTTAGTTGATAGCTGAAAAATTCAATAATTATAACAATAACATAAAAATAACAGAATTAATATTTGATGGTTTTAGTTGATGTTTTAGAAAAACCAACAACCATAAACCAACAACCAACAACATAAAAAGAATGGACGTTTTAAAAATAGCAACAGCAGGAAGTGTAGATGACGGAAAAAGTACTTTGATCGGAAGATTATTGTACGATACAAAATCATTGACTACAGATAAAATTGAAGCAATCGAAAAAAGCAGTAAACAAAAAGGATACGATTATTTGGATTTTTCTTTGGCAACTGATGGATTAGTAGCAGAAAGAGAGCAAGGAATCACGATTGACGTTGCACACATTTATTTTTCGACTGCAAAGAAAAGTTACATTATTGCCGATACTCCAGGACACGTAGAATATACAAGAAACATGGTTACAGGAGCTTCAACTTCTCAGGTTTCTATCATTTTGATCGATGCTAGAAAAGGAGTTATCGAGCAAACTTACCGTCACTTTTTCATCAACAATTTATTGAGAGTAAAAGAAGTAATTGTTGCCATCAATAAAATGGACTTAGTAGATTACTCAGAAAAAGTTTTCAATAAAATCAAAGCTGATTTTGAGGCTTTAAACGCAAAAAGTACTTTCAAAGAACAAAACGTAAGCTATATTCCGTTAAGTGCAATCAACGGAGGAAATGTTGTGGACAAATCTGAAAATATGCCTTGGTACGATGGACAAACAGTTTTAGAACATTTAGAAGGATTACATTCTCATGATGTTTACGAACCAGGAAAAGCACGTTTCCCAGTTCAAACGGTTATTCGTCCAAAAACTGAAGAATACCACGATTTCAGAGGTTACGCTGGAAAATTATACGGAAACTCAATTAAAGTTGGAGATGCTGTAACGGTTCTTCCTTCTTTAACAGAATCAAAAGTTACGAAAATTCACTTCTTCGATAAATCATTTGACGAAGCTTCTGCAGGTTCTTCAGTGACAATCGAATTAGAAAATGATATCAATGTAACGAGAGGTGACATGATTGTAAAATCAGACGAACTTCCAAGAATTGAAAAAGATATTACAACAACAGTTTGCTGGATGGATAGCAAGAAATTGGTTCCAGGAACTAAATATTTAGTACAGCACAATACGAACAGAGTTTTAGCAAAAGTAGAAAGCATCAAAAACACGATTGCAACTGATTATTCAGGAACAACAGAAGCTTCACAATTAGCAATAAACGAAATCGGAGAAGTAAGTATCAAATTAAGCAAGCCTTTATATTTTGACGCTTATAACGACAACAAATCAAACGGAGCTTTTATCTTAATTGATACAGCTACGAACACAACAGCAGGAGTAGGGTTTATTCGATAAACAGTTGATAGTTGATGGTTTTTAGTTGATAGTTTCAACAATAACCAACAACCAAAAACTAACAACCAACAACTAAAGACAAGATGGAAAGTTTTAGAACAGAAATAGAAAATCCGGTAGTTCAGAAGGAGATTATCGAATTAGAAAAAAAGATTCACTTATTCCGTGGGGGAAAAATTGATGATGAGCGTTTTCGTAGCCTTCGTTTAGCGCGTGGTATCTACGGTCAGCGTCAGGAAGGCGTTCAGATGATTCGTATCAAATTGCCTTATGGTAAAGTGACCAGTGAGCAATTGAGAAGAATTACGGAAGTTTCAGATAAATATTCTACAGGGCGTTTGCATATTACAACACGTCAGGATATTCAGATTCACTATGTGAGTTTGGACAGAACACCTGAACTTTGGTCAGAACTGGCAAAAGACGATATTACTTTGCGTGAAGCTTGTGGAAACACAGTTAGAAATATCACAGGAAGCGAATTAGCGGGTGTAGATGTAAACGAACCATTTGACGTTTCGCCTTACGCACACGGCTTGTTCCAATACTTATTAAGAAATCCAATCTGTCAGGAAATGGGACGTAAATTCAAAATTTCGTTCTCTTCTTCAGATGAAGATACAGCTTTGAGTTATTTACACGATTTAGGATTTATTCCGAAAATCAAAGACGGACAAAAAGGATTTAAAGTTGTTTTTGGAGGAGGTTTAGGATCTCAGCCAGCGCACGCAGAATTGCTTTCTGAATTTATTCCGGTTAACGAAATCATTCCAACAGCAGAAGGAATCATCCGTATTTTCGACAGATACGGTGAGCGTGCAAAAAGAATGAAAGCGCGTATGAAATTCTTAATCAAAGAAATGGGGAAAGATGTTTTCCTTGATTTAGTTGAAAAAGAGAAAAAAGCAATCGCTTTTGAAACATACGAAATTGATACAACTGCTTTTGATGGACCAATTGCAGAGCCAGTTTTAGAAGTGCCACAAGTTACAATCGAAGATTCAGTAGCTTATGAAGCTTGGAAAAAATCGAATGTAATTGCACAAAAACAAGCAGGATATTATGCTATCGGAATCAAAGTTTTATTAGGAGATTTTTATACTGATAAAGCGAGATTATTAGCAGATTTAATTAAAAATTACGCAGCAAACGAATTACGTTTTTCATTGCGTCAAAATATTGTAATACGTCACGTAAAAGAAGAGAATCTTCCTTTCTTTTATCAAGAATTAGCCAAATTGGACTTTGTTCATTTAGGATATAATTCAGTTGGAGATATTACGGCATGTCCAGGAACCGATACTTGCAACTTGGGGATTGCAAGCAGTACTGGTATTGCCGAAGAATTAGAAAGAGTTTTAAGTGCAGAATATCCTCAATATTTAAACAATCGCGAAATTGAAATTAAAATTTCGGGCTGTATGAATGCTTGCGGACAACATAATATGTCTGCAATTGGATTCCAAGGAATGTCTATCAACTCAGGAAAATTAGTAGCTCCAGCTTTACAAGTTTTATTGGGTGGAGGAAGATTAGGAAACGGAGAAGGGCGTTTTGCTGATAAAGTGATCAAAATCCCTAGCCGTAGAGGCCCAGAAGCTTTGCGTACAATCTTAAATGATTTTGACGCTAATGCGAATGGAGAAAAATTCCTAAACTATTATGATTTAAAAGGAGAGAAATACTTCTACGAAATCTTAAAACCATTATCTGATGTAACAAATCTAACAGAAGCTGATTTTGTAGATTGGGGTAACGCAGATAATTACGTAAAAGCAGTTGGAGTTGGAGAATGTGCTGGTGTTGTGATCGATTTAGTGGCGACTTTATTATTAGAAGCTAAAGAAAAAATCTCTTTCGCACAGGAAGCTTTCGACAACCAAAAATGGTCAGATGCAATTTATCACGCTTACGCAGGATTTGTAAATGGAGCAAAAGCTTTATTATTAGCAGAAAACCAAAAAACAAACCACCACGCAGGAATCGTTGATTTGTTTGATACTGTTTTTATCGATACGAATAAAATCGAATTGAATTCAACTTTTAAAGACTTGGTTTACCAAATCAATAAAAATGAACCATCTGAAGCTTTCGCTAAAGATTACATCGCGCAAGCCATTGTTTTCTTTGATAAAATCGAAACTTTCAGAGCACAAGAATTAGCAAATGCTTAATATAAAACCAAAAATAACTTTAGTCGGTGCAGGTCCGGGCGATCCCGAATTATTGACGCTAAAAGCTGTAAAAGCACTGGTTGAAGCTAATGTGGTTTTATACGATGCCTTGGCTAACGAAGAAATTCTGGATTACGCGCCAAAAAACGCCATCAAGATTTTTGTTGGAAAAAGAATTGGAAACCATGCTTACTCGCAAGATCAAATCAATCAATTGATTGTAGATAATGCTTTAACGTATGGAAATGTAGTTCGATTAAAAGGCGGCGATCCGTTTATTTTTGGAAGAGGAAGCGAAGAAATAGAATTTGCAGAAAGTTTCGGAATTGAAACGATTGTCGTTCCAGGAATTTCATCTGTAGTGGCGGTTCCAGCAAGTCAAGGAATTTCGATTACAAAAAGAGGCGTTTCAGAAAGCTTTTGGGCGATTACCGGCACAACATCAGATAGAAAATTATCTTCAGATGTAGCTTTGGCAGCACAATCTTCTGCAACAGTTGTAATTTTGATGGGAATGCACAAACTGCCTCAGATTATCGATTTGTTTCAAAAAGAAAACAAAGGAAATCTGCCAGTTGCCATCATTCAAAACGGAACAACAGCAGAAGAAAAAGTTGGCGTAGGAACAGTCGATTCTATTTTAGAAATCGTAAAAGAAAAAGAATTAGGTTCTCCAGCCATTATCGTTTTAGGCGAAGTGGTTCGCGAAAGCCATAAATTAAAAGGATTTTACGAAGAATTTTGTCAAAAAAAGGAGTTGGATAAAATGTTCCGTCAGAACCAATTCGTTGGAAAAAAATGATCGATTGAAGAAAATCATCTAATTTTGATTGGATGAAAATAAATTAAAATGGAACAAAACGAATTATATCCAATATTTCTAAAGCTTCACAATTTAAATGTATTGATTGTAGGTGGAGGAAATGTAGGTCTGGAAAAGCTTTCTTTCTTGTTGAAATCAAGTCCGAATGCAAATGTAGAGGTAGTAGCAAAAGAATTTCATTTAGAAATAAAAATTCTAGCAGAGCAGCATCCTTCGATAAAATTGACAAAATCGAAGTTCAAAAAGAAAATGCTCAAAAAGCGCCACATGGTAATCGCTTGTACAGATAATCTTGAAGTCAATAAAAGAGTGTACGATTTAGCTAGAAAACGCTATTTGATTTGCAATATCGCCGATACGCCAGATTTGTGTGATTATTATTTGGGCGGAATCGTAACGAAAGGAAATGTAAAAATTGCCATTTCAACCAACGGAAAATCGCCAACAACAGCCAAAAGGCTTCGGGAGTTTTTCGAAGAAGTAATTCCAGAAGATATCAATCAAATGGTTGAAAATCTCAATGAATACCGAAAGACACTAAAAGGCAATTTTGAAGAAAAGGTTAAAAGAATGAATGAGATCACTTCTTCATTAAAAAATAAAGAGTAAAAAAGTTTCGGGAAGAAATAAATGATAAAAATCATTGAAAGTACAAGGATTTATTCGTTTCTTTGCGTTATTAAGAATGATTATAAACAACAACATAATGATTAAAACAGATATACTTATAATTGGAGCAGGACCAACAGGTTTATTTGCCGTATTCGAGGCAGGATTATTGAAATTAAAATGTCATATCTTAGATGCTTTACCGCAAGCAGGAGGACAGCTTTCAGAATTATATCCTAAGAAGCCAATTTATGATATTCCTGGATTCCCAGAAGTTTTAGCTGGAGATCTAATCGACGGTTTGCAAGAGCAAATTAAGCAGTTTGAACCAGGTTTTACTTTAGGAGAGCGTGCAGAAACAATCGAAAAACAAGAAGATGGAACTTTCATTGTAACGTCTAATAAAGGAACTAAATTCCACGCGCCAGTTATCGCAATCGCTGGAGGTTTAGGAAGTTTCGAGCCTCGTAAACCACTTATCGAAGATATCGAGTTTTATGAAGATAAAGGAGTAAAATACTTTATCAAAAATCCTGAGAAATTCAGAGATAAAAGAGTTGTTATTGCAGGAGGAGGAGATTCAGCATTAGACTGGTCAATTTTCTTAGCAAACGTAGCTTCAGAAGTAACTTTAATTCACCGTAGAAATGAATTTAGAGGAGCTTTAGATTCTGTAGAAAAAGTACAAGAATTAAAATCAGCTGGAAAAATCAAATTAATCACTCCAGCAGAAGTTATCGGAATCAACGGAGCAGAACACGTAGAGTCTTTGGATATCGAAGAAAACGGAGCGCACCGTAAAATCGATTGTGATTATTTCATTCCACTTTTCGGATTAACACCAAAATTAGGTCCAATTGGAGACTGGGGATTAGAAATCGAGAAAAATGCAATTAAAGTTAATAATGCATTAGATTACCAGACAAACATTCCTGGAATCTTCGCCATTGGAGACGTAAATACATATCCTGGAAAATTAAAATTAATTCTTTGTGGTTTCCACGAAGCGACTTTAATGTGTCAGGCAGCATACCAAATCATCAACCCAGGTAAAAAATACGTATTGAAATATACGACAGTATCTGGAGTAGACGGTTTCGACGGAACTCGTAAAGAAGCTCCTAAGGCAGTTGTTAAAGCGATTGTTTAAGTTGCTGAGAGGCTAAGTTTCTAAGCTACTAAGATTTTTATATAGAAAGCTCAAACTATAAGTTTGAGCTTTTTTTATTCATCACAGAGAATCCCAGAGGGATGAAATATTTATAGATTAGAAATTATGCGTTAGAAAAGAGCTCCAGCGGAGCGGCATATATTTCGCTCCGCTGGAGCTTATCTATGTTAGGTTATTATTTTCTATAAATATTATACTCCTCCGGAGCTTGATTGTTTAAAATATAAATTTCCAAAAGGAAAACTTAGAAACTCAGTGTCTTAGAATCTTAGCAACTTAAAAAAAACATTTGCAAATCGTATTGCCATTTCATACCTTTGCACTGTTCTTAAAATTTATTGTTCGTTATCACGAAAGGCGGAGGGATAGACCCGATGAAACCTTAGCAACCCTTTACTATAAAGAAGGTGCTAAATTCTACTTTTTACTGTAAAAACACAGTATTTAAGATAGATAACACAAATACATTCTCGTATTTCCTAAAACTTTTCCAGACAACATACAAATAATTTACTGAAAGCAATTTCGGTAAGGAGCGAATCATTGGCGCATTTTTGCAGTCAATAGTTCCCGCTTTTCGTTGCAATCTTTTGTCCGCCGCGGCGGATAAAAGGATTTCCACTTCAATCGGGGCTAATGAGCCAGCAATAGTGCATTTTTGGAATTAATAATAAAAAAACTTAGCATCTTAGAACCTTAGGGTCTTAGAATCTAAAAGAAAAGAATATGTCGATTACAATTCAAGAAGCAATAAAGAAAAATATCCTAATCCTTGATGGAGCAATGGGAACCATGTTACAACGTTACAACTTCTCAGAAGAAGATTTCCGTGGCGAGCGTTTCAAAGATTTCCCGCATCCATTAAAAGGAAATAACGATTTATTATCCCTGACACAGCCACACGCCATTCGTGCAGTGCATACTGCCTATTTTGATGCGGGTGCAGATATCGTAGAAACCAATACATTCTCTGGAACCACAATCGGTATGGCCGATTATTTCATGGAAGATTTGGTTTACGAACTAAACTATGAATCGGCTAAATTGGCGAGAGAAGTTGCGGATGAATTCACAGCAAAAAATCCAGATAAACCACGTTTTGTAGCAGGTTCAATAGGGCCGACAAACCGTACGGCAAGTATGTCACCAGACGTAAACGATCCAGGCTACAGAGCCGTAACTTTTGATGATTTACGAATTGCATACAAAGAACAAGTAGAAGCTTTAATGGACGGAGGTTGTGATTTACTTTTAGTAGAAACGATTTTCGATACGTTAAACGCAAAAGCAGCACTTTTCGCAATCGAAGAAGTAAAAGACGAACGTAATATCGATATTCCGATCATGGTTTCAGGAACGATTACCGATGCTTCAGGAAGAACACTTTCTGGGCAAACGGTTGAAGCTTTTTTGATTTCAGTTTCGCATATTCCGTTATTGAGTGTTGGTTTCAATTGCGCTTTAGGAGCCGATTTATTGAAACCGTATTTGAAAACATTAGCACAGCATACAAGTTTTAATGTTTCGGCGCATCCAAATGCTGGATTGCCAAACGCTTTCGGACAATACGATGAAACGCCAGAACAAACTCAGGTATTCATTAAAGAATATTTAGAGGATAATTTAATCAATATCATCGGTGGTTGTTGCGGAACAACTCCAGATCATATTCGTTTAATGGCTGAGGTTGCAAAGGATTATAAGCCGAGAGTAGCGCCAACGTTTGAATAGAAATTGCAATGAAGCAATATAATAGACTTAAATATTTCATAGTCCCTTTTATTATTTCCCTTCTTTCAGTCATAGTTTTTACAGAATGCAGAGAGAAAAGAAATCATGAATATGGAAAGACATTTAAAGGAGAAACAATAGGACTTACTTTGAGAATTAAAAAGTCAGGTAAATCGAGTTTTTTAAGATATTGCTTTTATGTAGATAATAAAAAGATTTTAGGAGGAGCAGCTAAAGCAGATCAGAATCTTGTAAATAAATTTTATAAAGTAAGATATGATTTAAATAATCCAGAAAAAGGACACTTTATTATTTTACGAGAATTAAAACCCGATTCTATAACACTTGTAAAAGCGGGTTTTACAAAAACTAAATATTATGAATATGATGATGTAAAAGCTGAGTATTTAGGAAAATGGAAGTGGAAATAAATTAGAAGAACATAAAACTTCTTATGAAACCGAGTTTGCGTGAGGGATAGAAGTGAAAAGCCCGCAGACCAATGCAGTGACAACGGAATTGGTCGAGGACTTGTAACGGATAGCCCGGTTCGCCGCGGCGAATCACGCCCAAAATAAAAAGATTACAGGCTTAAAAACCTAAAAAATATAGATTAAAAAACTTAGAACCTTAGTATCTCAGGATCTTAGTAACTTAAAAAAGAAATGACAGAAAAAAGAAGAGACCTTGTATTATCAGGATTAGAACCTTTGATTATTACGCCAGAAAGCGTTTTTGTAAACGTTGGTGAGCGTACGAATGTAACGGGTTCGCGAAAATTCCTTCGATTAATCAAAGAAGAGAAGTATGACGAGGCACTTGATATTGCAAGACAGCAGGTAGAAGGAGGAGCGCAAATCATCGATATTAATATGGATGAAGGAATGTTGGACGGTGTAACTGCTATGACCAAATTCCTAAACTTAATTGCTGCAGAACCAGATATTTCGAGAGTGCCGATTATGATCGACAGTTCGAAATGGGAAATTATCGAAGCGGGTCTGAAAGTAGTACAAGGAAAAAGTGTTGTCAACTCGATTTCGTTAAAAGAAGGAGAAGAAGCATTTATTCATCATGCTAAATTAATCAAACGTTACGGTGCTGCCGCTATTGTCATGGCTTTTGACGAAGTGGGGCAGGCTGATAATTACGATCGTCGTGTGGAAATTTGTGCGCGTTCGTATGATATTTTGGTAAACAAAGTAGGTTTCCCTCCGCAAGATATTATTTTCGATTTGAATATTTTCCCAGTTGCAACAGGAATGGAAGAACACCGCCTGAATGCATTGGACTTTTTTAGAGGAACAAGATGGGTTCGCGAGAACTTGCCTCACGCGCACATTAGTGGTGGTGTGAGTAACGTTTCATTCTCATTTAGAGGAAATGACGTTGTTCGTGAAGCGATGCACTCAGTGTTTTTATACCACGCCATTAAAGAAGGAATGACGATGGGAATCGTAAATCCAGAAATGTTGACGATTTACGATGATATTCCGAAAGACTTATTAGAACACGTTGAAGACGTAATTCTAGACAGACGCGACGATGCTACAGAACGACTTTTGGATTTTGCAGAAAATGTAAAAGGCGAAGTAAAAAGCGACGAAAAAGCGGTTCAAGAATGGCGTTTTGGAACTGTTCAGGAGCGTATTACACATTCTTTGGTAAAAGGAATTGATGCTTTTATTGAAGAAGATGTTGAAGAAGCGCGTTTGGCAGCTACAAAACCAATTGAAGTTATCGAAATCAATTTGATGACGGGAATGAATGTGGTTGGAGATTTATTTGGAAGCGGAAAAATGTTCTTGCCTCAGGTTGTTAAATCGGCTCGTGTAATGAAAAAAGCGGTTGCTTATTTATTGCCATTTATTGAAGCGAGCAAACAAGCGGGAGACAAATCTGGAAACGGAAAAATCCTGATGGCGACTGTAAAAGGTGACGTTCACGATATTGGAAAAAACATCGTTTCGGTAGTTTTGGCTTGTAACAATTACGAGATTGTAGATTTAGGTGTAATGGTTCCTCCGGAGAAAATCATTGCAGCGGCAATCGAACACGAAGTAGACATTATCGGATTAAGCGGATTGATCACGCCTTCGCTTGACGAAATGGTTTATTTGGCCAAAGAATTAGACAAACAAGGAATTAAAATCCCGATTATGATTGGTGGAGCAACAACTTCGCGTGCGCATACAGCCGTGAAAATTGCGCCTCAATACAGAGAAACTGTAATTCACGTAAACGATGCTTCGAGAGCCGTTACTGTTGCAGGAAACCTGTTAGATCATAATCGAAAAATATATGCAGCAGATATTCGTGCAGAATACGATTCGTTTAGAGAAACGTTTTTAAATCGTTCAAGAGACAAAAACTTCTTGACGATCGAAGATGCGCGTAAAAATAAATTACCATTAGATTGGAGCGAATATACTCCTGTGAAACCAAAAGTAATCGGTGCGCAAACAATCGAAGTTGAATTGGATGTTTTAGTTCCGTATATCGACTGGACGCCATTCTTCCAAACGTGGGAATTGTATGGAAAATATCCAGCAATTTTGACCGATGAGGTTGTAGGTGAACAAGCGACTTCTGTTTTTAACGATGCTCAGGCAATGCTGAAAGTCATTTTAGAAGAGAAAAAACTAAAGGCAAAAGGTATTTACGGAATTTTCCCTGCCAATCAGGTTGATGACGACGATATCGAATTGCGTGATGAAAATGGAAAAGTTTTAGAGAAATTCTTAACGCTTCGTCAGCAATCACAAAAAACGAAAGGTGCTCCAAATATCGCTTTAGCCGATTTTATTCTTCCAAAAGAAAGCGGAATCGAAGATTACATGGGCGCTTTCTGTGTAACAACTGGTTTTGGTGTAGATGAATGGGCAGCAGAATACGAAAAGAATTTAGACGATTATAATTCGATTATGGTTAAAGCGCTTGCAGATCGTTTTGCAGAGGCTTTCGCCGAATATCTTCACGAGAGAGTGCGTAAAGATTTCTGGGGCTATGATTCAGAAGAAGCTTTAACAAACGAAGAATTAATTAAAGAAAATTATAAAGGAATCCGTCCTGCTCCGGGTTATCCAGCTTGTCCGGATCACTTAGAGAAGCCAACGATTTGGAAGCTTTTAGATGTTGAAAAACAAACAGGAGTAAAACTGACAGAAAGTATGGCGATGTGGCCAGCGTCTTCAGTTTCAGGATATTATTTCGGAAATCCAAAAAGTAGATATTTCGGATTAGGAAAAATAAAAGAAGATCAAGTTACAGATTACGCAAAACGCCGAAATGTCCCGCTTGATTATGCAATGAAATGGTTAAATCCTAATATAGCAGATTAAAAATTAGTCATAAAGTCGAAAGTCATAAAGTCCGAAAGGAAAGACTTTTGACTTTAGAACTAGTTGAATCCTAAATATAGCAAACTAATTAGTCTAAAGCCCAAAGTCTAAAGTCCGAAAGGAAAGACTTTCGACTTTCGACTTTACAACTTTAAGACTTAAAATGAAAGTAACAGAACATATAGAAAACGCCAAAGGAAAAACATTATTCTCATTTGAAATTATTCCGCCTCAAAAGGGCAAAAGTATTCAGGAATTATACGATAATATTGATCCGTTAATGGAGTTTAATCCGCCGTTTATTGATGTAACGACTTCTCGTGAGGAGTATATTTACATTGATAAAGGTAACGGACTTTTGGACAAAAAACTGACTCGTATGCGTCCGGGAACGCTTGGAATTTGCGCTTCTATAAAACATAAATACAATGTTGACACGGTGCCGCATTTGCTTTGCGGTGGTTTCACAAAAGAAGAAACCGAATACATGCTGGTTGACTGTCATTATTTAGGAATCAATAACGTAATGGCACTTCGTGGCGATGCAATGAAAGATGAACAGTCTTTTGTACCAAAAGCAGGTGGAAATCATTATGCAATTGATTTAGTAAAACAAATTAAAGATCTAAACTGCGGGCAATATCTGCATGAAGTAATCGATGCTGATAACAAAGCAGATTTTTGTATTGGTGTTGCAGGTTATCCAGAGAAACACTTAGAATCTCCTTCTTTACAATCTGATTTAAAAAGATTAAAAGAAAAAGTAGATGCCGGAGCTGATTATGTAGTTACGCAAATGTTTTTTGATAACGCTAAATATTTTGCTTTCGTAGAAAAAGCAAGAGAAATGGGCATTACAATTCCGATTATTCCTGGAATTAAGCCAATTGCCGTTCAAAGACATTTACAAGTTCTACCACAAATTTTCAGAATCGATTTGCCTGAAGATTTAATCGATGCGGTGGACAAATGCAAAAATAACGCTGAAATCAAACAAGTCGGAATCGAGTGGGCGATTCAGCAGTCATTAGAATTAAAAGCAGCCGGAGTTCCGTTTTTACACTATTATTCAATGGGTAAATCTGAGAATATTCGCCAGATTGCTAGTCAGGTTTTTTAATTGCAAGCGCATAGAACTTTGTCAAAGTTTAAAACTTTGATAAAGTTGTCGGCACAGTTTGTCATTTCGACGAAGGAGAAATCTCCGTTGCTAAATCGACAAAGATTGAAAAACTTTGCGGAGCTACTTGCGAAGATTTCTCCTTCGTCGAAATGACAAAAAAATGGAATTTGGAATTTTCAAAATTTGGAATTTGAATTAAGATATTGTTTAATTTAGAAGTTTAAAATTTTCGTATTATGAAAAATGAAGAATTACAAGCCATCGCTTCTCAGTTAAAACATCCATCGGGAGAAAAAGGAATCGAAATGGGAAATATGATGAACGAAACGAACATCAATATGACCAAACATTCCATTCAAAATCTAAATATTTCAAAGGAAAATAAAATTCTAGAATTAGGTCACGGAAACGCAGGCCACGTTGAATTTCTTTTCGAGCAAGCAGAAAACCTAAAATATTACGGACTTGAAATGTCTGAATTGATGTTTCAGGAAGCACGCCAGATTAATAGAAATTTTGTTTCTCAAAAACAGGCATTCTTTTCGATTTATGACGGAAATAAAATTCCGTTTGAAGATGAATCTTTTGACAAAATATTCACAGTAAATACCATTTATTTTTGGCAGAAGCCAGAAGAATTGCTTTCAGAAATCTACAGAGTTTTAAAACCAAATGGAAATTTCTGCTTGACATTTGCTGAAGAAGATTTCATGAAAACATTACCATTTACTCAATTTGAATTTGAGCTTTACAGCACAGAAAAAGCGCAGCAATTAATTGGGAAAACCGCTTTTCAAATTGTTTACACCGAAACGCAGACCGAAAAAGTAAAAAGCAAAACAGGCGAATTGGTTGACAGAGCTTTTACTACAATAGTGCTAGAGAAATAGGACAGCACAAAATTTTTTACACATAGAAACATAGTTTATTGGAATCAATAAAGAGGTTTCACTTGCACAAATACATCCCGAAGCTTCAGGACTATGTGTTAGAAACTAGTTTCTTTCAAACATCTTTTCCAGAAAAAAATCTATGTTTCTATGTGTTTAAAACTAAAGGTTGCTGAACTTTAAATAATCCTTTTATCATTATGGAAACTAAAAAAATCAATTTTCTACAAAGTTACAGCAGTATACTTCTACTTCTTGGAGGTATTATAGTTGGGAGTATTTTTGGATTAGTTTTCGGAGAAAAAGTTCTGGTTATAAAACCAATTGGAGATATTTTTCTGAATTTACTTTTCACAGCTATTATTCCGTTGATTTTCTTTACAATTGGCTCGTCGGTTGCGAATTTGGAACAAAAAGAAAAACTCGGAAAACTATTCGGAATAATGATTTTGGTTTTCCTAAGTACACTTTTGATTTCTGCAATCGTCATGATTTTTGCCGTTTATCTTTTTCCAATTCATGAAGATATTGCCATTGCGAAAGTTCCTTTTGAAGATATTCAATCCGGATCTGTTGGCGATCAGATTGCAAAATTGGTTACGACAAATGATTTCTTCGAATTATTGTCAAGAAAAAGCATGTTGGCTCTAATTATATTTTCGTTTTTAATTGGCTTTGCCACTTTGCAATCAGGAGAAAAAGGAAATGCTTTCAAGAGCTTTCTAGATTCAGGAAACGAAGTCATGAAGCAATTGCTAAACATCATCATGAAATTTGCACCAATAGGTTTAGGAGCTTATTTTGCTTATCAGGTTGGTATTTTCGGGCCACAATTGTTTGGCGTTTACGCGAAACCAATGGCAGTTTATTATGCCGCTTGTATTTTTTACTTCTTTACATTTTTCAGTTTATATGCTTTTATAGCGGGCGGGAAACGGGCTTTTAAAGTTTTTTGGAGTAATAATATAACGCCTTCATTAACTGCAATAGGAACTTGCAGTAGTATTGCAACAATTCCAGCAAATTTGGATGCAGCACAAAAAATGGGAATTCCTGCGCATGTTCGAAATCTCGTAATTCCGCTTGGAGCGCCTTTGCATAAAGACGGTTCAAGTATGTCGTCCATCTTAAAAATTACTTTTCTGTTTGCCATGTTTGGAAAAGACTTCACAGAACCTTCAACCATTCTTTTGGCATTAGGAATTACAGTAATCGTTTCCATTGTTGAAGGAGGAATTCCAAATGGCGGTTACATTGGAGAAGTTCTTGCCATTACCGTTTATGGCTTTCCGATGGAACAAGCTTTGCCCGTTGCTATGATTTTAGGGACTTTAGTTGATCCAATTGCAACTTTATTAAATGCAAATGGTGACGTGATTTCGTCAATGCTAGTTTCTCGATTTTCCGAGAAAACCAAGTGGTAGAGCGCTCTTTTTAAATACACTTTTTTATAAATCTAATAATATCTGTGCTATTTGCGCAACATAACTAATACAACAAACTTATGAATTCAATATTACAGCAAGATCTTAACGATTTTGAAAATATTTTAGAAAAAACAAAACAACAAGGAATTGATTTTCTGAATGATATCGAAAATATTCCAACGTCAAATACCTATACAATTGATCCAAAAACGACTTTAAATGAATTAGGATTAGGTTCTATTAATGCTTTAAAAGAGTTTAATGAAAGATTGGCTCCTTTAATGGTTTCTTCTTCAGGGCCAAGATATTGGGGGTTTGTAACAGGCGGTTCAACTCCAGCTTCTATCGTGGGCGATTGGCTTGCGGCTGTTTACGATCAAAATACGCAGGCCATAAAAGCACAAGGAGGCGCATCGGCATTAATAGAATTTGAAACAATCAATTTATTGCTGCAACTTTTAGATCTTCCAGATACATTTTTGGGAGGATTTGTTACTGGCGCGACAATGTCAAACTTTACTTCGCTTGGAGTTGCCAGACAATGGTATGGCAAACAATTTGGAAAAGATTTTGCTAAAAACGGGATTTCAGAAACAGTTAATATTCTAACGGCGACACCGCATTCTTCTTCTGTAAAATGTTTATCGCTTTTAGGAATTGGAAGCCAGAATTACACCACGGTAAAAACGATTGAAGGAAACCGTGAAGCACTTGATATTGCTGATTTAAAAGAAAATATTAAGAAGTTAAACGGAAAACCTTTCATCTTGATTTCAAGTGCAGGAACTGTAAATACTGCCGATTTTGATGATTTTGAAGCCATTGCAGCATTAAAGGAAAAATACAATTTCTGGTGGCATGTTGATGGAGCTTTTGGTGGTTTTGCAGCGGTTTCAGACAAATACAATCATTTGGTAAAAGGCTGGGAAGGAGCAGATAGTATTACAATTGATTGTCATAAATGGCTAAATGTTCCTTATGAAAGCGCTTTCTTTTTAATTAAAAAAGATCACGTCAACTTACAGATTGAAACGTTTCAGAATTCAAATGCACCTTATTTAGGGAATCCTTTAGAGAATTTTAATTATTTGAATGTGCTTCCTGAAAATTCACGTCGTTTGCGTGCGTTGCCTGCTTGGTTTTCGCTTAAAGCGTATGGAAAAGAAGGTTTTAGAGACATTATTGAAAGTAGTACCACATTGGCCTTGCATTTTGGAAATGCTTTAATAGAAAATGGTTTTGAGTTGTTAGCTCCAATTCGTCTAAATAATGTTTGTTTTACGCTGAAGGGAGAACACAATCAGGAAAAAGTAAGTGAGTTTTTATCTGCTTTAAATGATACTGGAAAAGTATTTATGACGCCAACAGTTTATCAAAACAAAAAAGGAATTAGAGCTTCATTTGTAAATTGGCGAACGACAGAAAAAGATATTAAATTAGTTATTGAAGAAATGAAAGAAACGATTTTGGATATGGAAATCTAATATTATACCGCATGATTTAAGAGCCCGTTTATTTGATAAGCGGGCTTTTTTTATGCTTTTTATTTCGATTTCATTTAAAACAATGTATGAATATTTAACTTTTGGTGTTTTAATTTTTAAGGTAAAATTAATGTAATCTTAATTATTTCTTAAGAAAGCGTATTTTTTTTATTGAATTTCTTCTTTAAAAGTTAAATACTGTTTTTATTTAGAATAATTAAAAATAAACTTGGAAAAACTTGGTGAAGACCCTAAATTTGGGACACTTTAATTTTCAAAATCAAAAAATTCTAATGCAATTACCTAGATTATTGCTCTTGATTACAATTCTGTTAACTTCTTTTCAAGGGTATTCACAAAAGAACAAATCGATTTTAAACGGAGTCATTTTAAATGCTGGAAAACCGCAAGAAGGAGTTTCGGTTGCGCTAAAAGGAACGCCTTATGCGACATTAACTAATAGTAAAGGTGAATACAAATTTACCCTTGCACCAGGCAATTACACATTGGTGGTTGCGTATACAGGTTATAAAGCAACAGAAACAGCAATAACTTTAAAAGAAAGCGGTAAAACTGTTGAAAATATTACCATTCAAGAAGATATGGCGGCTTTAAATGAAGTGGCTGTAACAGGTAAATCGAAAGTGCAACGCGTTCGAGAACAGGCTTATAATATTACGGCAGTCGATCTTAAAAAAACATACAACACATCTCAAGATTTAAATCAGGTTTTGAATAAAACTACAGGAGTTCGTATTCGCGAATACGGAGGATTAGGTTCTGCTTTCAATTTTTCTCTAAATGGCTTTTCAGGAAGTCAGGTTAAGTTTTTCCTAGATGGCGTGCCAATGGATAGTTATGGATCTGCGCTTACGCTGAATAATATTCCAGTAAATATGGCGGAACGAATTGATGTCTACAAAGGTGTTGTGCCAATAGAATTAGGTGCTGATGCATTGGGTGGAGCGGTTAATATCGTAACGAACAAAAATGTAAATCGTTATATTGATGCTTCTTACAGTTATGGTTCGTTTAATACGCACAGAGCTGCGGTGAATACTAGATTTTCTGGTAGAGATGGTTTTATTGCCAACATTAATGCATTTGCTAATTATTCTGATAATGATTATAAAGTTGATGTAAGTGTGGTAGATAAAAACACTTCTAAGTTTTTGCCAGAGCAGAAATACAGACACTTTCACGATGCATACAAGTCAGGAACAATAATGGCTGAAGCTGGATTTAAGAACAGAAGTTTTGCAGATTATTTGCTTGTTGGTTTTGCAATGGCAGGAAATAAAAAAGAAATTCAGCAGGGAAGAACCATGCAGAAAGTCGTTGGTCAGGCTTTTACAGACAGTGAAAGTTTTATCACTTCTTTAAAATATAAAAAGGATAATCTTTTTACTAAAGGCTTGTCTTTGAATATTAATTCTACTTATGCTTTAGTAAATAATCGTTCTATAGATACTTCTTCAAGAGTTTACGATTGGACTGGAAATTACGTTTACAGACAGTTTGCCAATGCAGGAGACAAAGGAGAATTGGGCAATAAAACAATTTATGTATACGATGAGGCAAATGCACAATTAACGTCTAATTTGAAATATCAATTAAATAGTCAGCATTCTATTGCTTTAAATTATACGTATTTAGCATACAAAAGAAAGGCAACAGAAGAGTTTCTAAAAGTCGTTGATCTAGGTGAACCAACTATTGACAAAAGCATTTTAGGTTTTGGCTACAATTTTAGCGGTTTAGATAATCGACTTGCCATTTCTGCTTTTGGTAAGATGTATGATTTGTCTACCAAAATGGTTTCCAATTCGATTAGTCAATCTGCATCGTCCAATAATTATGGTTATGGAGCGAGTTCGGCGTATCATTTATCAGATAAATTTCAGATAAAAGCTTCATTCGAACATGCTTATCGTTTGCCTTCAGCGACAGAAATGCTGGGCGACGGATTAACAATCAACAGTAATATTGAATTGAAACCAGAGAGCAGCGATAATGCAAATTTTGGATTGGCTTTTCTTACCCAGCAAACTAATAATCATTTTAGTGCCGAAACAAGTTTGATCTACAGACAAGCAAAAGATTTCATTAGAGAGAAACAAGACGGAGATAAAACCATTTTTGAAAACCTTCAAAACGTACAAATTACAGGTATTGACGGAGTTTTTAGATATGGATATAAAGATCTGCTTACTTTCGAAGTCAATGGTACTTACCAAAAAAGTCTCAATAAAAACAAATTTAAAACCGGAACAACAAGTCCAGATGCACTATATGATGCACAATTGCCAAACGTTCCAATCTTTTTTGGAAATGCCGACCTGACTTTCAATTTTAAAAATATCAAATATAAAGGAGACCGACTTTCTTTAAACGCAAGTGCAAATTACATTGACGATTTTTATCTGACGTGGCCAGTTTTGGGAAGTTTAGAAACTAAAAAGGCAATTCCGGAACAGTTTACCCAAAATGCAATGATTGCTTATTCTTTCTTCAACGGAACCTATAATCTAGCTTTT
This sequence comes from Flavobacterium sp. HJSW_4, assembly GCF_042436695.1. Lineage (NCBI taxonomy): Bacteria > Pseudomonadati > Bacteroidota > Flavobacteriia > Flavobacteriales > Flavobacteriaceae > Flavobacterium > Flavobacterium sp. HJSW_4. Next base: position 810 of record NZ_JBHNPP010000027.1, on the reverse strand, counting down.
GAGTGCAGAAATATCACAGATGTAAAGGTATACGACTATTTTAAAGTTCAAAAACCAGGTCGCTCTTTCTCTGTTAAGTTCAGATACTTTATTCAATAATTAAATAATAATAACCTTAATACTTTAAATCATGTTTGTAAACAAATTTGCAAAATGCTTTGCATTGGCTTGTCTGTCGCTTTCTATTTTTTCATGTAGCAGTGACAATGATTCAACCGAAACAACTGAACCAACGATAAATGGTACTAAATATGTTGCCTCTTACTGGCTTGACGATTACACGCAGTATATTCTTGATTTCAATTCTTTAGATCAGTTAATGACTGGCGAAATAAGCGCTAAAGGAGTTGGAATCGAGCAAAACGGAACTTGTTTTCCTATCGAAAATACATTTTTTGCTTTAAGTACTGATGATGAAGGAGCCGCTTCTTTTAAACTTAACAGCTCAGGTAAATTAGTGCAAGATGGAAAATTAGCTTTCGAATCGTCTTATGCTGTTGGTTATACAGATGATAAAAAACTAATCAATATTGGTGCAACTTGGGATGGAAGTTCTTCAGATTACGAACTTATGATTTACAATCCTGCAACAGTTTCTATAGAAGGACGTAAGTTTAATGATTTTGCTGTAGATCCAGCAAACAAAAAGGTTTTACACTGGCCAACTGGAGCTGCTGTATCTGGAGATAAACTTTTTGTTCCCGTTTACACTAAAGATGTAACAGACGGAACAAATAAAGTATTATCGTCTGATGCTACTATTAGAGTGTACAAATATCCTTCTTTAGAATATGTTACATCAATAAAAGA